>JANQPS010000284.1 GCA_028285365.1 Thermoanaerobaculia bacterium
GCGAAGGATCGTTGGTCGTCTTGGAGTGGTCGTGTGACATATCGATAGCCATCTCTGCGGTCTCCTATCAACCAGCCTGACCGGCACCACTCGATGGAGTCTGAGAGGTGGCAGCAATTTCTGCGGAGCGGTGGATCGCCTTGCGAATGCGCGTGTAGGTCGCGCAGCGGCAGAGGTTCTGATTCATCGCCGAATCGATGTCGTCGTCGGAGGGTTTGGGGTTGTTCGCCAGAAGAGCCGACGCGGCCATGATCTGACCAGCCTGACAGTAGCCACACTGCGGAACGTCGATCTCTTGCCAAGCGACCTGAACCGGGTGAAGGCCATCGGGAGAAAGGCCTTCGATCGTGGTGACAGACGCGCCGTCGACCTTGGAAACGGCCAGGCGGCACGTGCGTTGGGGTTTGCCGTCGATGTGAACCGTACAGGCGCCACAGAGTCCGGCGCCACAGCCGAACTTGGTGCCTTTGAGACCGAGCTCATCCCGCAGCACCCAGAGGAGGGGCATGTCGGGAGAGACGTCGACCGTGGTCGCTTTGCCGTTTACCGAAAAGTTGACTTGCATGCTGAGGCTCCCTTGGCCGTTGGTGCGCTGCGGCGCTCGTGCGGGAACGAGGCGGGTCTGGCGACGGCCTATGCCGTCTACCAACTGAATCGAAACGCCGATCGGGGGTTCAAGGCGCGGTTCGAGTGAGCCACGACTTCGGATGAGTCTGCACGACAGCCGTCGCGCCACCGGAGCCCGTCATGAGAACCGAACCACCGTTCGAGTCTAGCAGGCGATCTCGTCGGCCTGGTCTCTCCGACGAGACCGCTGTGGAGCACTTGTGCCCGGAGAGATCCTGCCCACTTCGCTCCGAGGACAAGGGAGCCAGGCGGCACGAGCCACAACCGAGAGATCGGTGGTTTCCCAGGGTTTCCAACGCACAACCGAGGCGAAGACAGGCCGCCAGCCGGTCTCGACCTGCGACGAACGGCGAATCAACACCAGCGACGGAGATGTCAACGCGAGCGCTACCACCTCCCGACGACTGAGGTCTAGCTCGAGACCCGGCGAAATTGCAGACGGAGACCAACTGAGTTCGGTACCTCCTCCACCCATGAGCACGTGACTCGCGCACCCTTTGACCGAACTCAGCCCCTGGTGCTCATCCGAGCGCCAGGGGTCGAGCCGTTGCACGACGTCTCGACGTCGGGACCGTCTTCAGCGGTATCGCGTCCGCAGCGTCGACGACAAGCTAGCGACCGGGCCGCTTGGAGTGGTTCGGGAACGGTGGAGGCGTGATCGGCTGGTCTTCGGGTAACTTGCCGAGCAGCTCTTCGACCGCCCGCTCCAGCTGAGGATCGCGCCCTTCTGCGATCGCACGAGCGTCCTGGTAGACCTCGATGTCCGGCGCGATGCCCTCGTTCTCGCCGATCCACACGCCATTGATCGGGTCGAAGACAGCATTGTCGGGCGACGTCAACGCACCACCGTCGACGAGCGCGTAGTGCACCGACGACTTGACCAGTCCGCCCCAGGTGCGTGCACCGATCAAGGGGCCGGCCTGCTGCTGCCTGAACACCCACGGGAAGAAGTCACCACCTGATCCGGCCATCTCGTTGATCAAGAGGACTTTTGGACCCAGTACGCCGGCAGGCAACCGGAAAGGCGCTCCTTCGGGAACCTCGTTGGTGATCGCGGCACGAACGCTACGCGTCATGAGATCCACCATGTAGTCATCGAGCAGGCCGCCGCCGTTGAAGCGCTCGTCGATGACCGCGCCCTGTTTGTCCTGTTGGGCGAAGAGGTAGCGGTCGAACGAGACCACACCCGGGCCACCCGTGTTGGGCACCCAGACGTAGGCGAGCTTGCCACCCGAGAGCTGATCGACGCGCCGGCGATTGTCCTCGACCCAGGCCCGCTGGCGAAGCGCCGCTTCACTGCCGACCGGTTCCACCGTCACTTGCCAGGCGCCTTCTTCCGAGGGTCGATCGTTAATCATCAGCATCGTCTGCCGTCCCTCGGTACCGTCGAGGAGGCGATACGGATCCATGCTGGCGTCGAGCGACTGACCACCGATCCCGACGAGGTAGTGGCCTTCTTCGACGCGCAGTCCCGGCTGGTCGAGTGGAGCCGAAAGCGTCGGGTTCCAGCTCTCGAAGGTGTAGATGCGCTCGATCTGCCAGTAACCACCGTCTCGGGCGAGGTCCGCCCCTAGTAGGCCGGCAGTGCTCTCCTCGACATCGGGAAGGTCACCGCCGAAGACGAAGCTGTGCCCCACCGACAGCTCACCACTGATCTGATCCATGACGTAGTTCAGGTCCGCCCGGTGACGCACGTGCGCCAGGAGCGGTGAGTAGCGCTCCCAGACCTCGTCCCAGTCGTTGCCATGGAGACCCGGGTCATAGAAGTAGTCGCGCAGGTAGCGCCATGACTCTTCGAACATCTGACGCCACTCAGCAGTGCGGTCGAGTTTCATCCGCAAGGTCACGTCCAGCGTGCCGTCCGAGGCTCCCGGGCCCATCCCTCCAGGACCGCCGGGACCTCCAGGACCGCCGGGACCACCGCTCAGACCACGCCCCGGGAAGCTGGGCATGCCCACCTTCTGGATCTTCCAGCTGCTGCCCGAGCGCAGCAACAGCTGCGTCCCGTCGCCGGAGATCGCCGCCGCGCTGACCGCGCGTGCCGCCACTTCAGTCTCGCGTTCCTCGAGGTCGAACTTGTGCAGCACGAAGCCCGGACCGTTGCCGCTCTCGGCCACCAGCACGCTTCCGGCAGGTCCAGCCAACGTAAAGACGTAGGGAGCGAGCGGCAGGGGCGCAGCCAGGACTCGGCGTTCAATGCCCGCGAAGTCGATCGCAACCTCGGGGGCTTCGCTTCCCGATCCTTCTTCGGCACTCTCGTCGGCCGTCTCTGGTTCTTCCTCCTTGCCCGCTGAGCCGCTCTTTGCGGCCTTCCCGGACGGCTGTGACGTCGATGCTTCCCCGTCATCCGCCCCGTCTCCGAGCTCACCTCCGCCCTCTTCGTCGCTCTCGAGGGGAAACGGCGTCGTAGCGTCGGCGCTGAGAACCGCGACGTAGAGACCGTAGTTGGCCTGTTCTCCGATCGTGCTGGTGTTCGCCCAGCCACTGCCCAGAGCGACATCAGTGCTGGCGAGGAAGTAGAGATGTTTGCCAGAACGGTCCCACGCTGGGGAATGGGCGTCGGCCATGGCTCCCGTGAGCGATCGGACGTCGCCATTCTCCCGCGACCAGGTCACGATCCGGCGGAAGTTGTTGGGGTAGGTCTTGGCGTAGACCAGCCACCGCGAATCCGGCGAGAACTCGAGCCCCATCCCGCCGCGCTCGATGTTGATCCCGCCGATGTCGACCGTACGCACGTCTCCGGACTCGAGCTCGACGACCCGCACGCGCACGTCGTCGTCAACGAACGCAATCAACTCTCCGTCTGGCGACCAGGTGGGCTCCCAAGCCATCTTGGACTCGCCGATGGGAATCCTGCGCGGCTCTTCGAGACCCTTCTGATCCACGATCACCAGCTCGTAGCGATCCGTCGCGTCCGAGAACCAGGCGATCTGCTCGCCGTCTGGAGACCACAGTGGACGACGATCCGCCACTCCCGAAGAGCGAGTGAGATTACGCGGCTCACCCTTGTCCGCCGGAACCGTGAAGATGTCGCCCCTGGCCTCGAACAACGCTCGCTTGCCGGTAGGCGACAAGGACGCCGAGCTGATTCGGTCGGCTACGTCCTCCCATCGGGGCTCTGCCCACGGGAAGTCGCCGCGCACCTCGATCTCGATCTGACGAATCGAGCCGTCCGCAGTGTCGAGCGTGAAGATGTAGCCATCCTGCTCGAAGACCAGCGTGCTGCCTCTGCCACTGAGTGTCTTGATGTCTTTGTCCGTGAACCGGGTGATCTGGGTCAGAGCACCTGACGCCGTCTCGTAGGCCCAAACGTTCATCACCCAATCGCTATCCGACAGGAAGTACACGGTGTCGCCGAGCCACACCGGATGGACGTCCGTCGACCGCCCTTCGTTGGGCAGGAAGGTCTCGGCGAGGTCGTCCAGATCGAGCAGCACGAGCGGTGTGTTCTGACCGCCGCGATAGCCCCGCCATTCGACGTCCCAGCGCGAGACTCGGTCGACGACGAGCTGCCCACCCGAAGGAGACAGGGCTCCGTCGAACGCCCAGGGTGCTGGCAGGACGTCTGAAGGACCACCTGAGCTCGCGACCGTCCACAGTCGGTTGTAGCCCACGGGAGCCGTTTCTCTCGTCGATGCGTACAGCACCCTGCCGTCGGCTGTCCACCCCCGAACGAACGACGGTGCGGGGTGCCAGGTCAGTCTCTCGGGGGTTCCCCCACGGGCATCGACCACGTAGACCGCCGCGCTTCCCGAGCGGTTCGAAGTGAAGGCGACGAGCCGCCCGTCGGGGGAGAAGACCGGATCGCTCTCGACGGCTGGAGTGCTGGTGAGCCGCCGAGCGACACCTCCTTCTCGCGGCGCCACCCACAGATCCGCAGCGTGAGCGAAGACGACGCTGTCGTCACTCAGGCTGGGCGAGCGTAGGAGGCGATCACCTTGACCTTCGGCAGTCTGTCCGGCGAGCACCATCGCGACGACGAGCCCAAAGACGAGGAACTTCTGCGTATCGCGCGAGGTCGCAGAGACGGCAGCAGCGAGTCGAGTGCAAAGACTGTTGGAAGACATGGGAGGCGGCTCCTGGAAGGGGGTCGGACGACCGTCGAAACACGCGACCATCAGGGGACCATCGGAGGGGAATCCGAGCGCAAAACCGCACGATCTTAGCGGGATCACGGCAACGGATCACAACCACAGGACGTTTCTTGGTAGCGATGTGCAACCGAACCGTTCCGGGGCGCACCGGTCAGGCAACGGACCGGGCGGGGAGTTTCGATCCACGGCACGT
The DNA here is from genome assembly GCA_028285365.1 of Thermoanaerobaculia bacterium. Lineage (GTDB taxonomy): Bacteria > Acidobacteriota > Thermoanaerobaculia > Multivoradales > Multivoraceae > JANQPS01. Next base: position 4,915 of record JANQPS010000284.1, read on the forward strand.
CCTTGGCGCTCACCGAGAGCACCGGTCGACAAAAGGGGGGAACGCTTCGAACCGCCACCAGGTAGCTTCGCAAGCAGGGAAATCTCTTGCGACGCTTCTACCGAGTAGCGCATCTCTTCATACGTAAACGGAGAGAGCAACCGGAATCACACTCTGACTTTCGCGGACTTTCAGCGGACTTTCACGCACTTTTCGCTGACTTTCGCTCTTCAGCCTTCGAATCTCGACCTCCAATCTGGACTTCTTCACGTCTCGATGTCTGCTCACCATTCGAAACCGCCTATACAGCCCGCCGGGCGAGCAGACCATCACATGGACCTGATCATGAGCTGGAGCCCTACAGGATGGTCTTCACAAGAGTGAAGAGGCAGCCCAACGTCGTGTCCGCAAGTGACGATCTGCTGATCGCGCGCGCCAAGCGAGGCGACGGGGAGGCGCTCGAATCGCTCTACCGGCTGCACGAGGGGCGCGTCTACAACCTGGCGCGGCGTATCTGCCGCAAGCCCGAAGACGCCGAAGAGGTACTCCAAGAGACCTTCGTCGAGCTCGCTCGGAGCCTGCCGTCGTTTCGCGGCGACGGTTCCTTCGCCGGCTGGATCCGTCGCATCGCCGTGACCAAGGCGCTCATGCGGTTGCGCCACGACCGCCTACGAGCCGCTGACTCGCTGGAGGACGCGACAGCTTCCGACCTGCAGTCCGCGCACCACTTCCACGAGCAGGCACGAGGTAACGCCAGACTCGACCTCGAAAGCGCTCTCAACAGCCTTCCAGCGATGACTCGTGCGGTGGTCTGGCTGCACGACGTCGAAGGCTACACGCACGAGGAGATCGCGGAGCTGAGCGGACGCAGCGTGAGCTTCTCCAAGTCTCGCCTCGCACGGGCCCACGACCGTCTCAGGTCGTCGCTTCGCTCAGGCGGGGGTAACTCATGAAGCCAGCGCCGAATCACCCAACGCTCGAAGACCTACTGGACCATCGCGACGGCCGCGGCACCACCGCCACGACCAAACACCTGGCCTCTTGTGAGGCCTGTCGCGAGCGTCTCGAAGAGACCTATCAGCTCCGCAGTCAGCTTCGCGCCCTGAGCAGCCTCGCGCCGCCCCGCGATCGCTGGCCGGCCGTGCGCGCGGCCATCGAGGCGGAGAGCAGTCGCAGGAGGCGGTCGCTGATCGCGCGGGCCGGACTCGCCGCGGCAGCCATCGCACTGTTTGCCCTGGTGGCGGTGTTTATCGTCGACCGGTCTTCGGAACTGGCGGCTCGCCAGGCACTCGAGGCACAACTCAACAGCCTTCGTGAGCAGTCGGAGCGGCTCGACGACGAGCTCAGAGCTCTTCAGAGGAGAGCCATGCCCACCTGGCGCGCAGAGCTGCTCCTGCCCCTCGAAGACGATCTCTTCGCCATCGATGGAGAGATCGACTCGCAGGTGCTCTCCGCGTCCGGTGAAGGCACGAGCCCAAACCGGTTGACGCCGGACGAGCTGATCGAGCTGTGGCAGGACCGCCTGACCCTCCAGGACACGATGCTGCAGGTGCACTACGCACCGGCCGTGGTCGAAACGAGTTTCACGACCGACAGAGGTTCGCTCTGAGCGAGCCAACTCACTCAGCACACCCGCCGTCCGAACGGCATCTCGATAGGAGTCTCGACATGAGCATGACCACGAGCCCGCAGTCGACCAGGCGGTCTGCACATCCTCACCGGTCGCATGCGCCGACCCTCACCAGACTCAACCACCTGGGCCCACTCATCGCGCTGCTGACTCTCCTCGGCATCCCGTCCAGTGCCCTGGCCCAGTCCTCGATCTCGCAGCCTCAGATATCCCGGTCTTCGGCCCAGTCGCAGGCCGAGAGCCCGGCAGAACTGCGTCGACAGCTACGCGACGCCGAGCGCGAGCTTGCCCGCCTGCAACGCAAACTCGAGCGCAGTGACTCGGATCGCTGGGCAGTGCTCACACCCGTGGCGCCATCGGGTGCCGCGTCCGTCGCGCTCGAGCAGTTCCGTGGATTCAGACGTGGTCGCCTGGGCATCACCGTCGAGACGAACCCCGACGACTCGGATTCTCGCGGGGTGGTGGTCGACATCGTCAACGCCGGCGGTGCAGCTGACAAAGCAGGCGTCGAGGCCGGAGACGTGATCACGCACTGGAACGGCACTGCGCTCTCGCTCGATGACAACCGGAGCCGCGACGACTCGAGGCCACGGTTTCCCGGCCAAAGAAAGACCGCACCTCAGGCGGCAGCCCTCATGGAGCTTGCCCGGGAGCTCGAGATCGGAGATCAGGTGGAGCTTCGTCTCCTACGCGGCAACGAGACGCTCGAGGTCACCTTCGAGGCGCAGCGGCCGGAACCACTCATCATCCCTTCGTCCAGGGGACGAGTACCGCGGGTACCTTCGGTGCTCTCGACAGACTCGAGCTTCCCAAGGCTGGCGTGGGCACTTGGGCCCAGAGCTCTCTGGGGTGACGCCGAGCTCGTGCAGTTGGAGCCGACACTCGGCGAGTACTTCGGCACTGAGAGCGGTCTGCTGGTCCTCAAGACCCCGAGCGACGACGCTTTTGGGCTGAAGGCCGGTGACGTGATCATGGGAATCGGTGATCGCCAGCCTCGTGACGCCACTCACGCTCTGCGGATTCTGCAGAGCTACGACGAAGGCGAGAATGTCAACCTGCACGTTCTACGCAAGAGCGAGCGGCTCGTCCTCACGGCCACCGTTCCCGGACGTCAGAACGCGTTCTTCGACGTCCTGGGCGGCAACGCGGCGATGTGAATGACCGTAGACCTCGCGCCAGGAACTCTCACCAGGTGTAGCGCGAAGCCTCGGTCGAAGAAACTGTCGTCGCCCTGCGTTCGGCACCGGATCGAGGCGTCCTGGCCCAGCTGAGAGACCGCCACCAACTCCTCTGAAAGGATGGCTGGCACCACCCCTGTCTCTCTACCCTGTCTTTACTACGCTGTCTTCTACCCTGGCTTCCTGCCGTGCTTTTCGAGCACGAGCCTAGACTGGGTTTCTTCCAGATCCTCGAGAGGAGTCGACATGTCGTCATCGCCGGGTCAAGACCAGAAGCAGAACCAGAAGAGCGCCATCAGCTTCGAAGCGCGAATTGCACGATGGGTCTCGGGGATCACCCTGACCGTTGCCTTGGTCAGTGTTCCCGCAAAGGCGTTCGACAGCGACGACGCCTTCGTCGATCGCCTCGGAACGCTCGAGCTGAGTGTGGAGCTCGACGCCCGCGCGCAGCTCGGCGGGGTCGCAGTCGACCGACTCGGCTTCATCTACGTGGCCAACTTCCGCGACGCTCTTTTTCGCATCTCACCGGACGACGGCACCGTGACCACTCTCACACGCGCGCTCTATGGTTCGTCTGGTGTGGCCATCGAGCCCAACGGCGACATCCTCCAGTCCAACTTCTTCGGGAACACGATCTCGCGGATCAGGAGGACGGGGGACGTCGAGCCGTTCGCCGATGAGGGACTCAACGGACCAGTCGGACTCGCCATAGGCGCCGACGGGACGACCTACGTTTGCAATTGCAACGGCAACACGATCGCGCGCGTCTCGAGCGCCGGCGACGTCGAGGAGTTCGCCAAGGACGAGCTGCTCGCCTGTCCCAATGGCATCACCTTCGGAGGTGACGGCGCGCTCTACGTCACGAGCTTCAACAACCACGACATCGCGCGGGTGGGACCAGACGGTCAGGTCAGCCGCTTCGCGACTGTGCCGGGCGGTGCTGGCAACGCCCACATCACCTTTGCGAAAGGCTTCTTCTACGTCACCAAGATCGTCGCTCAGCAGGTCGCGCGCATATCTGCCGACGGCAAGGACGTGACCACGATCGCCGGCACGGGCATCCCGGGCCACGACGACGGTCCCGCGCTCGAAGGAAGCCTCAATCGCCCCAACGGCATCGCCGTGAGCGTCAGCGGCGACACCCTCTACGTCAACGAGGTCATCGGAGACAACTCGAAGCCAGGCCCGACCACGATCGCGGTCCGGACCATCGATCTCATGACACTGACCAAGGCGCTGGACGAGCACCTGAGCTCTGGTGATCTCGAAGCCGCCCGTGACATCTACTCACGCTTCAAAGCCGACCCGGTCAAAGGGCCCGAGAACACGGTTGGCGAGATGATCACTTACGGTTATTCGTTCCTCAACGCTCGCAAGGTCCCTGAAGCCATGCTCGTCTTCGGCCTCAATGCCGAGAGCTATCCCGACGATCCAGGCGCCCAGTTCCACCTCGGCGAGCTCAACCGCTACATCGGCCGCACCGACGAGGCGACGGCCCAATACGAGAAGGTACTCGCCCTCGACCCCGAGCATCAAAACGCCAAGGCTCGTCTGGAGCTCCTCGAGCAAAACTGAACTCGCCCGCGACGCGGTCCACTCACACGAGACACAGGGGCCCAGGCCCGGACCCGCAGTGTCCCTGCATCCTCGAAGCTCGCGTTCTGTCTCTTATACTGAGCTCCGGCGTCGCGTGCGGCTACCGCCGACAGCCCAACCACCAGACGTCACGAAACAGCAACGCATCCCTACTCTGGAGGCCGTCATGTCCCAGTACAGCTTCGATCAACCGACCCTGCAAGCGTCGCCAGCGCAGGTCGAGGCCCGCTCGGCTTTCATCGTCAAGACCTACAACCACCTGCTCAGCGCCATCCTCGGCTTCACGTTGTTCGAGGTCGTGCTGTTCAAGACTGGCGCAGCCCAGCGAATCGCGGAAGCCATGCTTGGAGTCAGCTGGCTGCTCATCCTGGGCGCCTTCATGATCGTCAGCTGGTTCGCAAGCCGGGTGGCAGCGAGCTCGTCATCGATCGGTGCCCAGTACGCCGCACTGACCGGGTTCGTCATCGCCGAGGGGCTGCTGTTCGTGCCTATGCTCTACAT
>JANQPS010000307.1 GCA_028285365.1 Thermoanaerobaculia bacterium
TTCTCTACTCCGTTGCCGGACTCAAGCACACGGTGATCATCGACGTCATGATCGTCAGCTCGGGGTACGTACTCCGAGTCCTCGCCGGCGGCTTCGCCACAGACGTCTTCGTCAGCGACTGGTTGATTTTGTGTACGACCTTCCTGGCCCTCTTCTTGACCTTCGCCAAGCGCCGGCACGAGCTGGTACTCCTCGAGGATCGGGCCAGCAAGCAGCGAGCTGTGCTCGACCACTACAACCTCGAGCTCCTCGATCAGATGAGCAGCGTGGTGACGGCGTCGACGCTCATCGCGTACTCGCTCTACGCCACCTCCCCCGAGACGGCTGAGCGTTTCGGAACCGACTACTTCTTCCTGCTGACGATCCCGTTCGTCCTGTTCGGCATCTTTCGCTTTCTCTACATCACCCACAAGGTAGAGAACGAGCGCAACCCGACTGAGACGATGCTGCGAGACATCCCGTTCGTCGTCAACGTGATGCTCTGGGGCGGCATGGTCGTCGGGATCCTCTACCTCGTCTGAGCTCGGAGATCTCGAGTCTCCGCTCTCGAGCTCCATTGGCAGGCAAGAGCCGCTCAGACGCCGCTGCTCGGGCGTCCTGGATCTACGACCTGCGACCGGATTAGGCCGGTTCGTTCTTCAGCCGAACCGTCAAGTCGTTTGGTAGGCGGTTTCGAGGGCGACGACGGTCAGCCGACGAATTCGTCGAGCAGCCGGTCGAACCACTTCGGGAGCCAGCGCCGGCTGCTCTCGAGCACGATGCCCAACACGTCACAGCCGCTCTCTCGAGCTCGCTCGGCTGCGTTCTTGAGCGCTACCCGAGAGGTCTTCTCAGACTCGGCGACGAGGAGCAAGCCGTCGAAGTCCCGAGCCACGAGCGCAGCGTCGACCGAGTCCTCGAGCGACGGTCCTTCGAGGATGATGACGTCGCGCTCGGTGCACTGCGCCTGATGCCATTCGGCAATCTCTACCGGCTCGTATGGGCCAACTTCCGCCAGGGGAGGCCGACCGTCACGCAGTGCGCTGCTGTGCAGGCATTCACGAACACTGGGCCGACCGCTGACGGCCAGCAGTTCCGCTACGACCAGGTCGAGGCCGCGATGATCGGCCTGCCTCACCAGGCCACTCGTCAGACCTCGAAGATCATGGTCACTGGCTACCGGGGCCAGTACGAGAGTCGGACAGCGCCGACCGTTGTCGAGACTTCTCATGGCATCCAGGAGATTGGCAATGGCGACCGAAGACGGCCGCCGAGCTGGCTCGATCAGGCGACTCCGTCGGAGCGCGTTGGGCTGTTCCTGAGGTTCGAAGACCAGATCCGTAGGAGCTACTGGAAGGGCCTTGGTGGGCTCGATGGGACGAGGACCCCGGTTGCCACCATCCGGGCTCTCGGAGCGAAGGCGCTGAAGGACTTTGGCGTAGTCAGACATGGCTCGAAGTTCAGTTGGTGGCGTCGGTGCGGCGGTCGAGGTGACGGAGCGGCTCAGTCCGAAACACCGGATGGCGCATCGAAACCCGTACGCTCGGGCAGGGAGATCACACTACCAGCCTGAACGCGTGTGACATCCCCGATCCACGGGTTGGCTCTCAGCACTGCCCGAAGGACCTGGTCGTCGTAGAAGCCGTAGTGGTTGTAGATCAACTGAGACAAGGTCTCACCATCGCCCAGGACTGCAGTGGTTGCGCTCCGGTCGACGACGTCCGCACCTCCGGTCGTCGGAGGAGTCATCTCCCGCTCATCGGTTTCTGGGGCCTGCAACTGATCGCCTTCTGAGACGGTTTCGTCTGCGGCCGTAGCCTCGAGCTCCTCTCCCGGAGTCGAGAGCTCATCCTGACTCGACGCCCCGCTCTCGGCAGGCGCTTCAACGACGGCGTCTGGCGACGGCACGCGATTGGACGCCACCCGCAGCCCGGTTGCCACCGCAAGTCCGGTGGTCAGCAAGAGTCCGGCCGCAACCGCCCAGGTGGTCACTCGGTGAGACGGCAGGCGACTTCCGCCATACGCATGCTCGACGGTCCGCTTGGCGATCTGTCGATCGACTCTCTCGTGTTCGGCACCGTAGGCAAACAGCATCGCGTTGTGCGACAACACGTTCAGTCGCCTCGGAATGCCGGCGCTGGCCTTGACGATCACGTCGACGGCACCTGGCGCGAAGACGTCGGCCATAGGTGCACCGGCCACCGTCAGGCGGTGCTCCAGATACTTGACGCTCTCATCTGGAGACAGAGGCGCCAGCTCTGTGCGCACACCAACTCGCTCGGCAACGTGCCTCAGATTCTCTTGACGCAGCCGATCACTCAACTCCTGCTGACCGATGAGCACGATCTGGATCAGCTTGGTCTTGGCGGTCTCGAAGTTGAGCAGCAGTCTCAACTGCTCGAAGGTCGGGTCCGGGATGTTCTGGGCCTCGTCGATCATCAACACGACCGTCCGACCGGAGTCGTTCGCTCGGTTGAGGAACCTGCCGAGAAGATCGAGGTCCGCACCGACAGACCCGCCCGTGATGAGCCCGAACTCGGACATGGTTCGACGCAGGATGTCGTCGAACGTGAAGGTGCCCGTACTGAGGTAGGCGATCTCGGCGCTGTTGCGCCACTGATCCAGTACCCAGAACGCGAGTGACGTCTTGCCGGTACCGACCTCGCCTGTGAGAACCGTGAGACCCCGGCGCTCCACGACGCCGAGCTCCACCGCACTCAACGCCTCGACGTGGCGATCGCTGAGATAGAGAAAGTCCGGATCGGGCGTCAGCGAGAATGGCTCGTGCAGCAGCAAGAAGTGCTGCAGGAAACGCTCGGTGCTGAGTACGGCTGAGGGTGATGCGACGGACATGGCGCTCTATCCGGCCGGAATCTCGGCGATCACCGGAAGGCCCGCACACCGGGCCGCTTGGG
>JANQPS010000349.1 GCA_028285365.1 Thermoanaerobaculia bacterium
CCAGGGGTTCGAGTCCCCTCGGGCCTACCACGCGCAGATGTGGATCTCGCGCCCGGCGCGAGCGTGAAGACCCCACGCATAGGTCTCTTGGCGGGCCACATACTTTGTCGCATGAGTCGCGCACCGAGATCGAGGCAGTCATCGAGCGAAGGAAGAGCATCGCAGTGTGTTGCATGCTCTCGGCCCCGATCGTCGGAGCTGGCGCCTACGCACTCACGGAATCGGTGGCTTTGCTCCTTCTCCTTTCCCTCCCCTTGGCGGGGATCAGCATGGTCCAGGTGGCACAGATTCGCGGTCTGGTCTGCACACGCTGTGGTGCCGTCCGCGAGCCCGGCAATGACACTTGCAATAGCTGCAAGCTCTAGCCGCGCGCCCCGAGGCCTCTGAACCCGCTGCCCATCGCTTCTCGCGGCCCACGCCAACGAATCCGCAGCTGCGACTGGACGCGGACATGATCAGGGGTGTAACCGTTGCGCAGTCGGGCGACCAACGGGCTGTCCTGGTCCGTCTCGACGAGCGCGGGAAGAAACAGGTCAAAGCTCCCACTTCTTGGCGCAGCCCGTCAGTCCGGTTCACCGCCTAACAGGCCCGCTCGCTGCTCTACCATTGCACGCCCTTACAACCGAAGTGGAAGCAACTGTCCCCGGGGACAGCCGCCCCCGATCGACGAAAGCGGGGTCCCCAACTCAGGCGGGGCCGAAGCGAACCATGCCCGGCGCATGCCAACGAAGCGGCCTTCCCACGCGCACCGACACTGCAACCGCCGTGCCCCGCACATCCTCGACCTAACGCAATGAAGACACGAACTGTGGGCACCCGTGCTCCAACACGTGCACAATCATCGTGCATGGCACCAGATGAGCCGCCGATCGAGGCGGCTAACGACCTCGGTCGGGGGCCACACGACGGAACTGAGAGAACGAGCCGGCCAGCGACCTACCGACGGACGGCCGAGAACAAGGAGCTCGGCGAACCGTTCACAGCATACGCCACAGTCTTTGTGGAGTCGCTCTTGTCCGTGGGTCGGATCCCGGTTCGGCTCTTGTATGCCTTTACCTGGCTCGCCTTGCCGTCTCCGCCGAAGTCAACCCTTATGACAATGCTCTCCCTATAGAGGAGCATCCATCGACCGACATCGCGGATGATCGCCACGTATCTCGCACTCAGCTGGTCGGGATCGGCGGGCAGATCAGAGTCGAGCGCAAGCTGATCCCCCTCGATGACGCTGTAGGAGATGCCGTTCGTCTCGAAAAAAGCCTCAAGCTCTGTTCGCTCGATCCCCTCACGAATCGTTGCGTGGACCTCCTCTATCGTCATCTGCTCTCCTTCATTGCACGCGATTGTCAGGAGAACAAGAGCAGCGAGAACTGCGAGCCTGTTCATGGTCCCCCTCCAACGTCCAAGACAGTCCCGTGAGCGGGTGCCCAAACGGGCGGAGTCGGTCTGGGAAGCCCCAGCACCTCAACCGCCTGGTGCGCGTAGGAGTTGCTGTTCCGAGTGAACGGATTGTACGGAATTCCCGCCGCGTTCACCGCGCGCTCAAAGCCCTCCAAGGAGTCGCGGAAGTCCCTGTATGCTGCCTGCACAATCATCGTGCATGGCACTGCACAATCAGCAGGCTCAATTGGACAAATCGACCAGCAATCCGGATGCTGCGCGTGGAAGGGAGCAGGACATGATCGACCGCCACGGTGGACCGCAGTCTCAAGGAGGTACGTCGGGCAACAAGATCAACGGCGTGTCCCCGAAGAACAAGAAGCGGGAACAGTACAGAGATGCTGCTCGCAAGGAGTTCGGACCGTCCGACGATGACTAAGGAGCGCCAACGACAACGGGTTCGGAGGGGGAGCATCGTTCAGATAGACCTCGGCACCGGGGAGCTTGGATTCGCTCAGGTCCTTGAGCCCCCGTTGATGGCGTTCTTCGACCTAAAGGCGACTGAGTGCATGGCGCCGGACGAGATCATCAAAGCACCGATAGCGTTCTCCGTGTGGGTAATGAAGTACGCGGTCTCGGGGGGAGACTGGCCGGTCATCGGGCGTGCCGAAGTCGCGGAAGACCTCAACGAGCGGCCCGCCTTCTATAAGAGAGATCGAATCTCGGGCGCCCTTTACATCACATACACAGGGGCCGAGGAGGTGCCCGCAACATTGGACGACGTCGAGGGGCTCGAGTGCGCAGCCGTTTGGGAGCCCGAGCACGTGGTCGACCGACTGAACGACTACTTCGCAGGCCGTCCAAACAAGTGGGTAGAGTCGATGCGCCCCTGAAAGCTTGGGGCCTCTCGACCGCAGGGCCTTGCAAGCCCCGATCGTAGCCATCGCGTCGATGACCGTCTGGTGACCCGAAGTACGCAAGAGCAGCAAACTGCTTGACTATGTTGAGATAATCGGCCTCAACCGTCGGGCTTTTGATCCATCGGCCAGGGGTTCGAGTCCCCTCGGGCCTACCACGCGCAGATGTGGATCTCGCGCCCGGCGCGAGCGTGAAGACCCCACGCATAGGTCTCTTG
>JANQPS010000362.1 GCA_028285365.1 Thermoanaerobaculia bacterium
CCTGGGTCGTGCTCTGCTATGTGCCGAGCGTGCAGTCAGGCAAGTGGGTGGTCTGGCAGCGCGATGGCTTCATCATCACGACGTTGGCGTTGCCGTTGACCTGAAGTAGGGCCACGCGGTTACCTGGCGTTCGACCCTGAGGCAGCGTAGCGCAGAACGGAGGGCGGGGAGGCGGTGGGGGGTGCCGTACCGGGACGCCTCGAACGACGGCCAGAACCATTCGGGGCGTTGTCTCGGTAAGCGTCACCCCCCGCCGCGTTTACAAGGGTCTCCTTCGAGTCACTCGAGTTACTCCCTACGCACGCGCCCTTGCCGGAGCAACGCAGGGTCGCGTTTCTAACTGACTGGTCTAAACTCGGGTGATGACAGGTCCGGACCATGAAAACCCCAACGGCCGGGCGCTCGGTCAGCTTGAGCCTGTGATGTCTGTGCGCGCTAGCTGCGAGACTTACTGTCTCAGAGTGACTGAATGTCACGATCAGGATTGTCTCATCCAACCAAAGAGTTGTGTTGTCCAACATGTGACGTACTCGCGGCATTGGGTCTCTCTGGTTTCTCAAGATCGCAGATAGGATCTCCGAGCGAGCAGGTGTTGGACAACCGAAGAGGCGAACCATGCGGGTTCTGTTTGTCGACGACGACGAGAGGGTGCTCAGCGGACTCAGGCGCGTCCTGCGGAAGTACAGGGACGAGTGGGACGTGCAATTCGTGACCTCGGGAGAGGAGGCCCTCGCGCTGATGCGAGAGCACCCCGTGGATGCTCTCGTCTCAGACATGCGAATGCCGGGGATGGACGGCGCCACGCTGTTGAAGCACGCCCACGACTCACACCCCGACACAGTGCGCTTCGTGCTATCCGGCCTCTCCAACGCGGAAGCGATCATGCGTGGAGTCGCAGTCGCGCATCAGTTCCTCGCCAAACCGTGTAAGCCGGAGGTGATCAAGGAGTCGATCGAGGGTGCGCTGCGACTGCGGGAGCTGATCGCGAGCCCAGACCTGCTCGCGACGGTCGGTCAGGTCGAGACCCTGCCGGCCTGCCCGAGTACCTACCGAAGGCTGAACAATGCGCTGGCTTGCTCCGAGGTCGACGCAGCGCGGATCGCGGAGGTCGTCGAGACGGATCCCGCGGTGACTGCAAAGCTGCTGCAGCTCGTGAACTCTCCATTCTTCGGGCTGCAACGCGACATCAGAGATGTTCGCTCGGCCGTTGTGTACCTCGGCCAGGACACGGTTCGCGATCTTGTCCTCGGCGTGGGCTTGTTCCAGGCCGCGGAGAAGGTCCGGCGTCCGGCTCTCGCCCAGGCGATGGCTAGACTGGGAAGGCACAGCGCGTGTGTCGGTGTTCTCGCGCGGGAGCTGGCCGATGGGAAGCCGTTCGCCCCGTACGCGTTCACCGCCGGAGTTGTGCACGACATCGGCGCTCTCGTCTGGGCGACTCAGCGTCCAGTCGAGTATGCGCGGGCACTCGAGTTGAGTACGGCATCAGACATCGCGGTGGCCGAGCGAGAAGTGCTCGGGGCGGACCACGCAGCCGTAGGTGCCTATCTGCTCGGACTGTGGGGCTTGCCGTATCCGATCTTGGAAGCCGTGGCTTTCCACCATAAGCCCCAAAGCTCCTCGACCAAGCGGGCTTGCGATCTCGCGCTGGTCTTGCACGTGTCGGATGCGCTGATCGCAGAGGCCTCACCGGACTTCATCAAGGAGCCCGAGCTAGACGAGGCATACCTGGAAGAGCTCGGGGTCCTCACGAGGTTGCCCGAGTGGCGCGAGCAGGCCGCCAAGGTGGTGGAGGGGTGCGACGTTTGAGCTAGCCGTGCGGGGTCTTGTCTACGCGCTGCGCGTGCGATCAGCCCGGTCCTTGAGGAGGCGGAGCGCTCCGACGCAAGCCGCAAAGAGAAGTGCGAGCGGCGGCTCAGGCACTGCTGTGTGGAGCCCTGTGACGAACCAGAGATCGATGTTGCCACCCGAGGCCGCACTGAACCCGATCGCCTCACCGCCGCTGTAGGTGTCCGAGTTGCTGAACTCGAGGTCGAAGTCCCCCGTCGCGCTGATGAGGCGAGCCCGGAACGTGTAGGTGTTCCCCGCGGTTAATGGAATGGTGGCAGCGAAGTCGAAGTGCTTGACCTGGTTGGGCCCGTTCGTGAGCACCAGGGAGTTCGTCGTCCCAAGCAGCGTCCCCCCGAAGCCCGTTCCCTCAAAGAGGTCGACTGCTACCGTGTCGGGCACGATACTGGATCGACTGACCCTGAGTTCGATCGCGTCGATGCCGTTCAGGCTTGGTGTGAAGGTCTGGCCGAACTGATCGTCGTCCGTGTCGAAGCCCCCAATCAGGTTTTGCTGATCGATGGTGACGATGACCGCTCCCATGACTGGGGTCGAGAGAACCGTCAGAGTCAAGGCCCCGCAGAGTGCAACGATGAACCGCATCCAAACCCCTCCCCGACGACACGCAACAGGCGGAGTTGCCGCGCGCGCGTCGACTACCTAATCCTCGCCCCACTATACCAGTCAGCCTGTCGTCCTCGTCTCGCAAATCCGTTCGTTGTGCCATACCTCGTTGCACGGAACTCGACACCGCCTAGCGCGACGGGACAGTGGTGCTTGCGAGCCTCCATTTGAAAGCGACCCTCTTGTTCCAACTAACTGCTCTGGAGGATGTCGTGGCAGGCACCGTTCGAGATGCGACGATCGCGAAGCTCGAGGCCGAACGAAAGAAGGTGAGCAAGCTCTTGGACGCTCTCGATTCTACGATTCACGACCTGAGGAAAGGGAAACGCCGAGCACCCCAGTCGAAAGCACGCAGGGAGCGGCGCAGAGCCAAGGCCGTCTAGGTCGAAGCTCCGTCGCGGTCGCGGCGGCTCGTCGCTGTGCCGCCGCCGCCGCAGGCGGTAAGGTGTGTGCCTAT
>JANQPS010000397.1 GCA_028285365.1 Thermoanaerobaculia bacterium
GAAGATCCTCGACTTCGGGCTCGCGAAGGCGCTCGACGGCGAGCCTTCGGGCGGGAGCGCCGACCTGAGCAACTCGCCGACAATGACCCTGGGTGCCACCGCTCACGGCGCCATCCTCGGCACCGCCGCCTACATGGCGCCCGAGCAGGCGCGCGGCAAAGCCGTCGACAAGCGCGCCGACATCTGGGCGTTTGGTGTCTGTCTGTGGGAGGCGCTCGCCGGAGAGAGGCTCTTTGCCAAAGACGATGCGCCAACGACCCTGGCCGCGGTGTTGCGAGACGAGCCCGACATGACCAACCTCGCTGGCGTGCCAGCGTCGCTTCGGCAGCTCCTGCGACGCTGCTTGGAGAAAGACCCGCGCCAGCGACTCCGCGACATCGGCGAAGCGCGGGTCGCGCTCACCACACCTGGCGACGACGCACTGCAGGTCCCGACTGCCACGGTGGACCGACCGGACCGCCTGAGAATTGACGATCGGAACGCATCGCCGACGTGGGTGCCGTCGTGGCTGACATTGGCGGCGGTCGCTGTCTTGGCGCTCGGTTTGGGCACCCTTCTGGTGCCGCGATTCCTGCCGGAGCCAGAAACCTCACCGGCCTTCGAGGCTCCACCCCTCACCTTCTCGATCAAACTGCCCGAAGCTGACGGCCTGGCAGGCGTCACCCTCTCACCGAACGGACGCACGCTGTTCGTCAGTGCGCGTGAAGCTGATGCTCCGGGAGACAATCGCTTCTTCAGTCTCTATCGCAGGGATCTCGGGTCGCTCGGCACCGTGCCCGTCGTCGAAGCCGACCAGGCCTTTCAACCCTTCTTCTCGCCCGACGGGCGCTATGTCGGCTTCTTTGCAGGGAGTGAGCTGCGCCGACTATCGCTCGAGAACGGTCAGGTAGAGATCATCGCCAAGCACTCCGGCTTTCGCGCAACCGGGGGTGCCTGGGGGGAAGACGACACGATCATCTTCGGTGTCAGCGGCGTGAGCGGCGTCTACCGAGTCGCAGCCGGTGAAGAGCCGGTCGAGATTTCTCTCGACGTCGAGAGCGGCAGCCGAGTCGAAGTGTCCCAGTACTTCGCTGGTCACGGCATGGCTCTGGTGACAGTTGGCCATCTCAGCAGTCAGCCCCGGGTTGCGGCTCTTTCGCTGGAGTCCGGTGAGCTGGCTCAGTTGGCCGACGGCAGCCGAGGCACCTACGTGCCACTTGGACACCGAGGTGACGGTGCCCTCGTCTACCAGCGTGGAGACACGCTCCGAGCCCGACGCTTCGATCCCGCGACGCTCAGAATTGCCGACGAGGAGGTCCTCGTTCAACGCGGTGTCGAGCCGCTACGCAACTTCGGCCGAGCCTTTTCGGTGTCTGGCAGCGGCGACCTCGCGTATCAGCGCGGCGCCTCGAGTGGACGCGAGCTGGTGTGGGTGGCACTGGGGGGAGTCGTCGAGCCTCTCGGCTTCGGAAGCGGTCGGTTCAGCAAACCTCGTCTCTCGCCCGACGAGAGTCGTCTGCTCGTGTGTCACGACGAGACACAGGAAATCTGGGTCTACGACCTCAAGCGGTCGATCCCCCAGCTTCTCGTGGAGGGTCCCGTCGACAACCCGACTTGGTCTCCCGACGGAAGATGGGTGGCATACCTTGCGCGCCTCGGCACCAGCGACCAGGGCATCTTCCGGGTCCCAAGCGACGGCACTGGCGCACCGCAGCGACTGACCACCGGACCTCACTGGCCGGAAACCTGGTCACCTGACGGCAGTCGGCTCGTGTTCCTCGATGCCAGCCGGGGGTGTGACGTGGCTGCTATCGAGAACCTCGATCAGGAAGACCCGGCGTCGTGGTCGATTCGCACCCTTCTGAGCTCGCCAGCCACCGAGGTCCAGCCCAACATCTCGCCAGACGGTAGGTGGATCGCCGTCGCCACCAGCGAGCCTGGACCTCTCGCCGTCTTCGTGTGGCCCTTCCCCCAAGTGGAAGGGCGTGGTACCCGCATCTCGGTGGGCTTCGGCGACGACCCGCTTTGGTCGAAAGACGGAGATGCCCTCTTCTTCCTCTCCGGCAGCAACATCCTGAAGGTGCAGCTCGACACCAACCAACCGCCCTCTTCTTGGGGTCAGGAGGAGACCTACTTCACCTTCGCGGCTGCGCGCCAGCACGCTCGAAACCACGACATCGCCAGCGACGGCCGCTTCGTGATGCTCCGCGAAGTCACGGAAGAAGGTCTGCTCTCGGAGGGCGAGATCGCGTACGTACAGGGCTGGACCCGGAAGATGGAAAAGCTCCTTCCGTCGTGGTCGGGCTCTGAATAGCGATGAGCGTCGAAGAGTAGGACTAACGTCCGAGCCACCGCGGGTCCAGTTCGGCAGCAACCCGGATCGGCTGAACCGCCTCGACAAGGTCCTTCCGGCCCCCTAGCCCCCCGGTGATACCCTGCGCCTCCCGAAGAGGAGTGCCTTAAACATGATGTGTAGAGGCGTGCGCGGCGCCACGACTGTCGAGAGCGACAGCCGCGACGAGGTTCTGCTGGCCACGGGTGAGCTGCTCTGGCTCATGATCGAGCACAACGGCATCGAGCCGGACGACGTCGCCAGCGCGGTTTTCACGACCACCCCCGACATCGTGTCCGAGTACCCGGCACTTGCTGCACGCAAGCTGGGCTGGCACGACGTGGCCCTCTTGTGCGGGCACGAGATGGCGGTAGCGGACGGCGTGAAACTGTGCATCCGAGTGCTGCTGCACTGGAACACGACGCTGGGCCCTCGCGAGATCAGCCACATCTACATTCGAGGGGCCAAGAACCTGCGCCCGGACCAGGACGCCCTGGTCGACGTTCCCGAGGTTCCGGTCCCGCGCTTCGACCTCAGCTGAGCAACCGACAGGAGACGATCGATGTCACGTTACGGAATGTCCGTTCCTTTCGAAATGCCGCTCGCCGAACACCGCGACATCTATCGCGAGATGATCGACCTGGGCTATACGGACTTCTGGTCGTCCGAGTCCAACGGCACCGACGGCTTCACCCCGCTGGCGCTCGCGGCCGCCTGGACCCCGGAAGCGCGCCTGGGAATTGCCATCATCCCCGCCTACACCCGCGGTCCGGCGACGCTCGCAATGAGTGTCGCGTCGCTCGCAGAGGCAGCTCCCGGGCGGTTTGTCATGGGTATCGGGTCGTCCTCCAACATCATCGTCGAAAACTGGAACGCCACGACCTTCGAGCGACCCTGGTACCGCGTCCGCGACACGGTGCGCTTCCTGCGCTCGGCGCTCTCGGGCGAAAAGGTCACGCAGCACTACGACACGTTCGAGGTCAAGGGGTTCCGTCTGGCCAGGAAGATCGACCCACAGCCACCCATCCTGGTTGCGGCGCTGCGCGAGGGGGTGCTCCGACTTGCAGGACGCGAAGGAGACGGTGCGATCCTCAACTGGCTCTCTCCCGACGACGTACGCACCGTGGTCCCGCATGTGCTCGACGGCTCTGGTGGCGAAGAACGAGAGATCGCGGCGAGGCTCTTCGTCTGTCCGCTCGAAGATCGCGAGAAAGCGCTCGCGATCGGCAAGCGTGCAGTGGCGGCCTACCTCAACGTCCCGGTCTACGCCAAGTTCCACGAGTGGCTCGGCCGCGGCGACCAGCTCTCCGGCATGTGGGAAGCCTGGAAAGCCGGCGACCGCAAACTGGCACTCGAGAAGATCCCCGACTCGGTGGTCGACGACGTCATCATCAGCGGTTCTCCTGAGGCCTGCCGAGAGCGCATCGGAGAGTACGTCGAGGCAGGGGTCACTACCCCGGCGCTGTCCCTGATGGCCGTGGGTGACGGAGGGCTGCTGGAAACGCTCCGCGATCTGGCCCCCCGGTCCTAGTTGCCAGTCCCAAGCTGCCAGTCTCGAGGTGCCAGTCTCGAGCTGCCAGTCCCGATCCCGCCAGTTCCAGCGGCTTTCGGGGGCAGAGCGTCCCACTTGGCGTGATCGGCGAGATCGTTACATCCCTCTGGCACCGACGTGCGTAATACAGGAGGGTGGCGGAGCTTCCACAAGTTGAGAGCTCTTGGTTATCTCCCCCAACCAAAGCCCAAGGGGCTCCCCACCCAGTTTCCTCGTCCAGGCCGGCGCGCCCCTGAGGTAACTCAGGCCTGGGCGGCCTGGTCTCGCTTGGTCGGCTCTTTCACCCGGCGCCAGCCGAGCTCCTCGAGTTCCTCCTCCACCTTTTCGTGGGCGCCATCGAGCACCAGGACCCAGAGGAACTGGATGTCGTTGCTCGCGGTGACGGTGGAGTCCAACGGACGAAATGACGGACCGCGGCCCAGGGCCAGAGGCAGGTAGGACTTCTGCCCTGCCGGATTCGACAGCAGCGGCTAAATCGCAGCATCGTCCGTCTCGACGCACATCCACTGCTCCAGGTGAGCCTCACCCCGCTGCGACTTCATGCTCCAGAAGTCCAGCGCACGACGCGACCCGAACAGCACGCGAGCTCCTTCGCGCTCGACCATCTCCGAGGTGATCGCTGAGCTTCCCCGGGGCAAGGCGACCCAGGCATGGCCGACACCGTACTCCTTGAGGTTACGCCGGACGAAGCTGAAGTTGATGCCTTCGTTCTGGGTCAGACCGAGGCAGCCGCGCCAGGACTCGAGATGCGCCCGCCGGAGGACGTTCTCGTCGAGACCGTTGCCGTAGATCACACGGTGTCCAGCCGCCTCGGCCGCCTTGCAGTGATCGGGGTTCGAGTCGACGAGCAGCACATCGACACCCGCCTCGCGACAAGCCGCGGCCACCTGACAATTGAGCGGATCGGCTCCCAGGATGAGGTAGCCGCTCGGCGCGGGCGGCCGCACCTTGAGCAGCGCTGCCACGAGGCCCCCGGAAAGACCCTGAACGAGCACCGTGCTCGCAATCACGAGAAAGACCAGGGCCCGCAGCTCCTTGCCCCCGGGGATCCCCGCCTCTTCGAGCGAGATCGCAAACAGCGACGAGACCGCCGCTGCCACGATGCCGCGCGGCGCGAGCCACGAGAGGAACAGGCGATCGCGCAGCTCCAGTGCCGTCCCCCAGGTCGAAGCTGCGATGTTGAGCGGCCTGACGACGAACATGAGCACAAGCACCGTCACGATGCCGGGGACGCCGAGCGCCTGAACTTCTTCGATCCGCACGTCGGCCGCCAGCAGCACGAACAACATGCCGATGAACAGCACGGTCAGCTGCTCCTTGAACTCGCGCAGATCGTGAAGCACCTCGCCGCGCACGTTGGCAACCGTCACCCCCGCAATGACGGCGGCGACGATGCCCGACTCGTGAAACAGCGAGTGGCTGAACTGGAACACGAACACGACCATCGCCAGCGTGAAGACGTTCGTCAGCCCGGCAGGAAG
>JANQPS010000403.1 GCA_028285365.1 Thermoanaerobaculia bacterium
CCTGGGTATCGCCGGTGTTCGTCGACGGCGGCTTCTTCGACCGCGGCGCCCCCCTGCTACGCATCGACGACCGCGACTACGACCTCGCGGTCACGAGCGCTCGAGCCGAGGTCGCGAGAGCCGAAGTCCAGGTCGCGAGAGAAACCGCCGAAGCCGAGCTGGCGCTAGAGGAGTGGCAAGAGCTAGGGTCGGGGGACGCTGGACCGCTGGTGAGACGCGAGCCCCAGCTGGCAGAGGCGCGGGCCCGCCTCGACGCTGCGGGCGCGGCTCTCAGGAAGGCCGAGCTGGACCTCGAGCGCACGGTGGTTCGGGCACCTTTCAAGGGCCGCGTCAGAGCACGGTCCGTCGACCTCGGTGAGTTCTTGAACCGCGGAACCCCCTTGGCGGAGGTCTATGCCGTCGATCGAGCCGAGCTTCGGCTCATGGTCCCCAACGACGAGCTGGCCTTCCTCGAGCTGTCGCTGGGCGAGCCCGGCGACGGGCCGTTCGTCGAAGCCACTGCCGAGTTTGCGGGAGCCCTCCACGCCTGGCAGGGTCGTGTCGTGCGCACAGGTGGCGCGATCGACGAGCAGAGCCGGATGGTGCCCCTCATCGCCGAGTTCGACGATCCTTATCGCAGTGACGCCGGCCAACCACCTCTCGCCGTAGGGCTGTTCGTCGACGCAGCCATCGGTGGCCGCACCCTCGAAGGTGTCATTCCCGTGCCGCGCTCGGCGCTGATCAATCCGCGTGAGGTGCTCATCATCGATGACCAGGATCAGATCCGCAGACGCCAGGTGGAGGTCATTCGCCGCGAACTCGATACCGTGCTCGTGTCGTCCGGTCTCCAGCCAGGTGACCGAGTCGCCCTGACACCCAGCGATGACCTGCTCGATGGACAGACCGTCGTCGCCGCGATCGAAGACGCCGTAGGCGAAGCCACAGGCGACACGGTCACCGCCGATCTCGAACGGGCTTCCGTCGAGGAGGACCGGCAATGAGCACGACCAGACCGAGAGTCCCGATCACCAAACAGCTCGGCCCCATCGGCTGGTTCGCGCGCAACGGTGTCGCGGCCAACCTGCTGATGGTCTTCATCTGCGCCGTTGGACTGCTGTCGCTACCCAACCAGGTCCTGGAGGTCTTCCCCGAGATCTCGACCCAGACCATCACGGTGTCGGTGCCTTACCTGGGCGCCGCACCCGAGGAGGTCGAAGAAGCCATCTGTGTCCGAGTCGAAGAATCGATCCAGGACATCGAAGGAATCGACAAGATTCGCTCGACGGCCTCCGAAGGCGTGGGTACCGTCATCGTAGAGCTCGAGAGTGATGCCGATCTCAACAAGGTCCTCGACGAGGTCAAGAGTCGCATCGACGCCATCGAGACCTTCCCCGAAGAGACCGAAAAGCCGATCGTCAGCGAGGCACTCGTCAGACTCCAGGCGATCTCGGTGGCCATTTCCGGAGACCTCGACGAGCGCCAGCTCAAGCTGCAGGGCGAGCGAATTCGTGACGAGCTCCTGGCCCTTCCCGAGATCACGCAGGTCGACCTCTTCGGCACGAGACCGTACGAGATCTCGATCGAGGTCTCGGAAACGGACCTGAGACGCTACGGCCTCACCTTCGACGAAGTGGTGAGCGCGGTGAGGCGCGGCTCGATGGATCTTCCGGGTGGGGCCGTTCGGTCGCAGTCAGGAGAGATCCTGTTGCGCACCAAGGGACAGGCTTACTACGGCGACGAATTCGCCGAGCTCGCCCTCAGGACCAATCCGGACGGCAGTCGCCTCTTGCTGGGTGACGTCGCAACGGTAGTCGATGGCTTTGCCGAGACCGACACCTCGGTCAGCTTCGACGGCGAGCTGGGCGTCCTCGCCCAGGTCTATCGCGTCGGCGACCAGAGTGCGCTCGAGGTGACCGACGCGGTCAAACGCTACGTGGCCCAGCTCCAGCTGCCGGAGGGCTTGCAGGTGACGACCTGGCAGGACGACTCACTCATCCTCCAGGATCGTCTTCGAGTCCTGATCGAGAACGGCCGGGTCGGCCTCATTCTGGTCTTCCTCGTTCTGGCGCTGTTCCTCAAGCTGCGCCTGGCGACCTGGGTCGCGGTCGGCATCGGCGTCTCGTTCCTGGGCGCGGTGGCCCTGATGCCGCCACTGGCCGTCACGGTCAATGTCCTCTCACTGTTTGCTTTCATCATGGTGCTCGGAATCGTCGTCGACGACGCCATCGTCGTCGGCGAAAACATCTACCGACACTTCGAGATGGGCAAGAGCGGAATACAGGCCGCTGTCGACGGCGCCAGTCAGGTCGCGGTGCCGGTGACCTTTTCGATCTTGACCACGCTGGCCGCCTTCTCTCCGCTCCTGTTCATCCCTGGCCCTCCCGGCGAGATGATGAGGGTCATCCCGATCATCGCGTTGGCGTGTCTCGGGTTCTCGCTGATCGAGTCGGTGTTCATCCTCCCGAATCATCTCTCGCACCTGTCTCATCGCCGTGAGGACAGAGAGCCCACCGGCCCCTCACGCCACTGGTATCGGTTCCAGGGGCGATTCACGCAGGGCCTCGCGTGGGTCATCGAGAGGCTCTACCGGCCGTCTCTCGATCGGCTGCTCGAGTGGCGCTACGCCACGGTCGCCGGAGCTGTGGTCCTGCTCATGGTGACGGCGGGTTTTGTCGGCGCCGGGTGGATTCGCTTCGAGTTTTTCCCCAACGTCGAGGCCGACAACTCGGTGGCCATGGTGACCATGCCTCAGGGAACTCCGGTCGCCGCCACAGAGCAGGTCCTGGAGAGGATCGAGCAGGCTGCCATCGACCTGCGCCGACAGATCATCGACGAGACCGGTGAAGATCCGTTTCGCCACATCATGGCGACGGTAGGTGGTCATCCTTTTGCTGAGCGCTCACAGCAGATGGGGCCCTCCATGGGAGGCATCTCGGTCACCCAGTCTTCGGCCCATCTAGGCGAAGTCAACATCGAGCTCGTTCCGGCTCAGTTTCGCAACGTTCGCAGCACCGACATCACCAATCGCTGGCGCGAGTTGACTGGTTTGATCGCGGGGACCGAAGAGCTCTCCTTCTCGTCTTCGCTGATCAGTTTTGGCAGCCCGCTCGATGTTCAGCTGATCGCGACCGACATCGAGCAGCTCCGTGGCGCCAGTGAAGCGGTCAAGAGCAAGCTCCTCGAGTATCCCGGGGTGTCGGACATCACCGACTCCTACCAGGTCGGTAAGCGCGAGATCGAGATCGACATCCATCCAAGAGGCGAGGCCCTGGGCCTGAGTCTCGGTGATCTCGGCCGGCAGGTCAGACAAGGCTTTTACGGAGCCGAGGCCCAGCGCATCCAGCGAGGCCGCGATGACGTCCGCGTCATGGTCCGTTATCCGGCAGACGAGCGAGCTTCACTCGCGTCGCTCGAGCAGATGCGCGTGCGCACGCCACGCGGCGCCGAAGTGCCGTTCTCCTACGCTGGCGAAGCCAGCATGGGGAGAGGGTTTGCGTCCATCCAGAGAACCGATCGTCGGCGCACGATGAACGTGACGGCCAACATCGACGCAGAGCAGGCTACGGCCAACGAGATCGTGGCAAACCTCGAGTCGGGCGTCCTGACCGAGGTCCTACGACCTTTTCCGAACGTCTCCTACTCGTTTGCGGGTGAGCAGGAGATGCAGCGGGAATCGCTGGAGTCCCTCCTGCTCGCCTTCACGCTCGCCCTGATCATGATCTATGGCCTCCTTGCGATTCCCTTTCGCTCCTACCTGCAGCCGCTGATCGTGATGAGCGCAATTCCCTTTGGTCTCATCGGAGCGGTTTTTGGTCACGTCGTGCTGGGAATGAACCTCAGCATGTTGTCCATCTTCGGCGTGATCGCCCTGACGGGGGTCGTGGTCAACGACTCGCTGGTCATGGTCGACTTCATCAATCGGCGCCTCCGAGCCGGAATCGAGCTGGAGCTCGCCATTCGAGACGCTGGCGCAGCGCGCTTCAGACCTATCCTGCTCACCTCCGTAACGACGTTCGTCGGCCTGACCCCACTGCTCCTGGAGCGAAGCCTTCAGGCCCAGTTCCTGATTCCCATGGCCGCGGCGCTCGCGTTTGGAGTCCTGTTCGCAACGGCGATCACGCTGGTGCTGGTGCCGGTGCTCTACCGGATCCTGGCAGACGTTGCGCCGGTGACCGCCATCGACGAGGAGTATCAGGAGACGTCGACCACCGAGGAACCGGCACCAGCACCGGCCTGATGCCAGACGTCCTGCAACAGCCTCTCCTACAGCAGCCTGTCGACGGCTCGTCGAAGCCAGCCTGCAAGCCGCAGCACCACGAAAGTCCCCAGCAGGAACGACACGAGCAGGCCGGCCCCGACCGTCAAGACGATGGGGCGCAAGGTGTCAGCCAACACGTGGCTGGGGAGCGAAACGACGAGCACCTCGCCGCTGTACGGGCCCTCCGAGCCATGCACGCGCGCGAGATAGATGCGCTCTTCGCGCAGCGCGGGGCTCTCACGCACTGACCGACCTTCACCACCGTCGAGAGCGGCTCGGACCTCCGGTCGATCAGCACCCGGGGGCATCGTCGACGCGTCGACTTGCGAGTCGGCGACGAC
>JANQPS010000405.1 GCA_028285365.1 Thermoanaerobaculia bacterium
CAGGGTGCCGAGGTCTACGTCAACTCGACCGTTCGGAGTCGGGAGCGCGGTTATCTCATGTGGGGCGCCTTCCTGCTGAGTCGGGCGGATGATCGGGGCGCGTTGGAAGCAACACTCGAACGCCTCGAACGCGCGAACCTCGAGTGGGGTCTCGAGGTTCCGATCGATTGGCGGTCCGCCGGTGACTGGCGCGATACGCGCGAGGCGGCCCGGGAGATGGCCGACACCTATCAGGTGGTCTACGCGACCGAGCAGGGTGCGCGCGACTCCAATCACTACGGAGGCGACGCGATCGACATCGTCGCCTTCGCGCTCCCCAGACGACTCGTACTCGAGACATTGAATGGAGAGAAGCACGAGTTCGACCTCTCTGGCGTCGATCAGACCCTGGATCTGAATCTGACACCCGAGCTGATCCGCTGGGTCGAGCAGCACCTCGGGCTCCAGAAGCTTCGGGGTGACTATCCGCACTGGGACGACAAGAAGAGCGAACGTCTGCCCGCCGCCAAGGATCGGTCGTAGGCGAGACGAAGCATCGAGCGACTCGAATCGGATCTGCTGACGAGAGCACGATGAGGCTCTTTCGCGCACATCTCGACATCGACCGACTCAGTTGAGCCCGCGAACGCAGCGTCTGTGCATGATGCGGCTCGGATGAGATCGAGCTGCATCTCCTCCATGCACCGCGAACTCGTTCATCCATCGAAACGTGCTCTCGTCGATGCATGGAACCTGTGCGATGCATGATCAATTCATGTGCGGACGCAACGACTGATCCAAACTCATGCCGGTCGCAGCCTACCTGCGCAGCCTGGGACTCGGTCTCTCTGGTACAGCCATTGCATTGCACCGTGGCCACTCCTTCTCTCTGCCTCCACGGACGGAGCGCCGCAGGCCACACGGTGAGCACGACTCGTCTCGGCGTGCAGCTCCAGATCCAGATCAGTTCATCGAATCGCTCGAATCGGACACCTCACACTCTTCCAAGAGGAACACAGGAAACGACATGTACAGGCTTACACGGAAGACCCGACTGTTCGTCGCTCTCGGGCTGACGATGCTCCTATCGGGCAAGGCCCTGGCCGAGGACACCATCAAGGTCGGCGTGCTGCATTCGTTGTCCGGCACCATGGCAATCAGCGAGACCACGCTGAAGGACACGGTTCTGATGCTCATCGACGAGCAGAACAAGAAGGGCGGTGTGCTGGGAAAGAAGCTCGAAGCGGTCGTCGTCGACCCCGCCTCGGACTGGCCTCTCTTTGCCGAGAAGGCTCGCCAGCTGCTCGAGAAGGACAAGGTGGCCGTCGTCTTCGGCTGTTGGACCTCCGTCTCGCGGAAGTCCGTTCTGCCGGTCTTCGAGGAGCTCGACGGCCTGCTCTTCTATCCCGTGCAGTACGAGGGTGAAGAGTCGTCCAAGAACGTCTTCTATACGGGCGCCGCTCCGAACCAGCAGGCGATCCCGGCGGTCGACTATCTGATGAACGATCTGGAAGTCGAGCGCTGGGTGCTCGCTGGAACCGACTACGTGTATCCACGAACCACCAACAAGATCCTCGAGGCCTACCTGAAGGACAAGGGTGTTGCCCAAGAGGACATCATGATCAACTACACGCCCTTCGGTCACTCGGACTGGCAGACGATCGTGTCGGACGTCAAGAAGTTCGGCAGTGCAGGCAAGAAGACCGCGGTCGTCTCGACGATCAATGGCGATGCCAACGTTCCGTTCTACAAGGAGCTGGGCAATCAGGGCGTGTCGGCCGAGGACATCCCGGTCGTCGCGTTCTCCGTCGGCGAGGAGGAGCTCTCCGGGATCGACACCGGGCCGCTCGAAGGTCATCTGGCCGCCTGGAACTACTTCATGAGCGTAGATGCTCCCGTCAACGAGGAGTTCATCAAGAGCTGGCACGCGTTCATCAAGGACAAGAAGCGGGTCACCAATGATCCGATGGAGGCGACCTTCATCGGCTTCAACATGTGGGTGAAGGCGGTCGAGAAGGCCGGGACCACCGACCCCGAGGCCGTGCAGAAGGCCATCATCGGGATCGAGGCTCCCAATCTCTCGGGCGGGACCTCCAAGATGCTGGCCAACCATCACATCACGAAGCCCGTTCTGATCGGAGAGATCCAGGACGACGGCCAGTTCGCGATCGTGTGGGAGACGGATGGCCTGGTTCCCGGCGATGCCTGGTCCGACTTCCTGCCGGAGAGCAAGGTGGTCAAGGCGGACTGGACCTCCAAGCTTGGTTGCGGGAACTACAACACCGTGACCAAGAAGTGCTCTGGTCAGAACTTCTGATCCGGCCAGAGGCCCTGGGACGGAGGGCGGCTCGCACCGGGTCGCCCTCCCACTTCTGCGCCTAGCCCGGTCTCGCCCTCTCATTCCCTCCACTCGCGTTCGAAACCGGTCTGACATGATGATCCGCATGATGCGGCGAACGATTCCCGTCGTCGCTCTGCTCGTCGTGGCGGGGCATGCTGCGTCGGCAGACCCGAGTGCGCTCGAGCCCGCGCTCGAAGCCCTGACGGACAAGAGCTTCAAGGCGAAGGGCGCCGCCGTCGAGACGATCGCGCAGGTCGGCGGTGACCCCGCGCGTCGGATCCTCTCCGCACTCCTCGAAGGCGATCTCAAGTTCGCCAAGGGAAGCCGCCTGGTCGTGATCGTTCAGGAGTCGCCGGAAGGCGATCGCACGATCGATCCGATCTCCAACGCCGCAGTCGACATGGGTGACGCGCGGCTCAAGAAGATCGTCATCAACAACAAGATGCGGAAGCAGCTGCGCACCGCCCTCGCGCGACTGAGCCTGGAGGCCAATGACGCCGAGGTGAGAGGAGCGGCCGTTCGCTCGCTGTACGGGTCACTCTCGGACGAGACGGTCGTGATGCTTCGCGAGACACTCGTGCGCGAGCGCGACGCAGGAGTACAGAACGAGATCAGGATCGCGCTGGCCCTGGCGGACCTGGAAGACACCGACCCGGCCGTCAGGATCGGCGCGATCGAGGCATTGGGTGGAAGTCTGAACAACGAGGTCCGGAATCGGCTCGGAGAGATCGCAGCGCAGGAAGCTGAAGCCGCGCCTTCGGAAGCAGACTCGGAGGTCCGAAGCGCTGCGGCCGCCGCGATCGCCCGGATCGATTCGCGCCGGGCCATGTACTCCTGGGTCGAGACGATCTTCTTCGGTCTGAGCCTCGGCTTCGTTCTCGTTCTCGCCGCCACGGGTCTCGCCATCACTTTCGGCGTCATGGGCGTGATCAACATGGCCCATGGCGAGCTCATCATGATCGGTGCGTACGCGACGTGGGTCGTTCAGCAGCTCATGCCGAACGATCTCGAGTGGTCGCTGCTGGTCGCCATCCCGGCCGCGTTCCTGATGTCTGGTCTCGTCGGGGTGGCGATCGAACGTGGGGTCGTGAGGTTCCTCTACGGGCGTCCTCTCGAGACGTTGCTGGCGACATTCGGGCTGAGCCTGATCCTGCAGCAGACCATTCGCTCGATCTTCTCACCGCTCAACCGCGCTGTCGCCACACCCGAGTGGATGAGCGGTCAGTGGGTCGTCAACGATGCGCTCGCACTGACGAACAATCGCATCTACATCATCGGGTTCAGTCTGGCGGTCTTCTTCCTGCTCGTTGGCCTGCTTCGCTACACGACGCTGGGGCTACAGATCCGCGCGGTGGCACAGAACCGGAGCATCGCCCGTGCGATGGGCGTCCGTGGCAATTGGGTCGACGCGGCGACCTTCGGGCTCGGAGCCGGCGTGGCTGGACTGGCTGGCGTCGCGCTG
>JANQPS010000437.1 GCA_028285365.1 Thermoanaerobaculia bacterium
GAGGGTGAAGACCTGGTCTCGCTCGATCTGAACACCGACACTGGACCACGCCGCGC
Organism: Thermoanaerobaculia bacterium; assembly: GCA_028285365.1. Taxonomy (GTDB): domain Bacteria; phylum Acidobacteriota; class Thermoanaerobaculia; order Multivoradales; family Multivoraceae; genus JANQPS01. The sequence goes on from JANQPS010000437.1 coordinate 57, forward strand.
TCGAATCTGCGATGTTGTAGGCGGCGACGCCCATGACGTCTTCCGCCTCGAGAGACACGAGGCGCTCGAGCGTGGGGCGAATCGAGTCGTCCGTATCGACGGGTACCTCGAGCATCGGCCCAGGCGGGCCGCTCTGCGAACAGGCCATTGCTCCCAGGACTGCCACGACAAGCCACGTCCTGCCGCCCCGAGCCATTCCCAGGGGACGCCGGTTCATCATGGTCGGCTCGTCGCCGTCGACAACGCTCCGACAACCTCGCTCAGCCAACTGGATTCGTGGGACAGGGTGCCGGCTCGCATCACGCTTCTCCTTGGCCCTCTCCTTGGCCCCCGATGTGCCCGGAACGACCCGGGAATCCAACGGAATGTCTCTCGGAATCGAAAACCTGACCGCTCCATGCTAGCCGTCACACTCTGGGATGCAAACCGTCGCCAGGCCGTCCGGCCGACTGCCGAGAAGGTTTCTGCTGCACCGCACTTGACACAGTGCAGCAATCGTGTACGATTACGCTGCACTGCAACATCGGGCGACCACACAGGCGCTGCCGACTTCAGCTTCGCCGCCGTGAGAAAGCCCAGAGAAACCTGCAGGTGCCCGCTCACGCTCCGAGAACCCAGACCGACCTCTTCGCTACTCAACGATTCGTCAGAGAGAACCAACAGGAGACTTCATCATGGCCACCAAGAGCACCAAGACCACGACCGAGAAGGCCCCGAAGGCCGACGAGACCAACAGCCGCTTTGCGATGCCCCAGAACATGATCAAGCTGCAGAAGCGTATGGTCGAGGGCCAGCAGTCGGCGTTCGACAGCACCTACCGCGCCATCAACTCCTTCCAGGAAGGTCGCGAAGATGCGTTTCGCGGCTACCTCGAGCGCTCGCGCTTCGTCCCCGTCGAGGCTCGCGAGATCGCCGAGGCTTGGATCGAGGCTGGTCGTGCCCGTCGTGAGGCCTTCAAGACCGCCGTCGAGAGCAGCTTTGCGGTCACCGAGAAGTACCTCGACAGCCGCATCGAAGCCAGCTGACTCGACTCTCGATTCGAGAGCATGACGACCCAGCCGCGAATCGCTCCACCCGCTCGAGGACTCTTTGCCCTCGAGGGCCGGACGTTCGCTGAGCTGGGTCTTTTCTTTCAGACCCTCCCCTGGCTTCGTAGCCTTCCGAAAGGCGACGGACATCCGGTCCTCGTTCTCCCAGGCTTTACGACCAGCGACCTGGCGACCACACCGCTGCGGCGGTACCTCCGTCGGCAAGGCTACGACGCCTACGGCTGGGCACTCGGCCGCAATCTCGGACCGACGCCTCGGATCGAAGCGTTGATGATGCGGCGCTTGCACACCATCTACCACCAGAGCGGCCGCCAGGTCAGCCTGGTCGGATGGAGTCTCGGTGGCATCTTCGCTCGCGAGTTGGCCCGAGACGCTCCAAACATGGTGCGCCAGGTCATCACGCTCGGGAGCCCTTTTGCAGCGTCGCCCCGAGCCACCAACGTCTGGAGGCTGTTCGAGCAGCTTTCCGGACAGTCGGTCGATGAGTTGGTCGAAGAACGACTGGCCACCATGGTGATGCCTCCGCCGGTGCCCTCGACCGCGATCTACTCGAAGTCCGACGGGGTCGCGAGTTGGCGGGCGTGCCGCGAGCAAGAGGCGCCCCTCACGGACAACGTCCGGGTTCCTGGGAGCCACTGCGGCCTTGGCCACAATCCGGTCGCCGTCGCAGTGATCGCCGATCGGCTGGCGCTGCCCGAGGATCAGTGGCGACGCTTCGATCGTCAAGAGCTGCTGAAGCGGTCACTGCACCGCTCACTGCGCACACTGCTCCCGCTCGAGCGATCGGAGCCCGCGGACTGCGCCCCGCCCGATCCAATCCTGCCAACGGCGAACCCCTAGCTCGCTGAGGACACTCGATGTCTCATCACCATCAGCGCCTCACCGCCAACAGCGCGGCACAGATCTACGCTGAGAATCCGAAACGACCGATGAACGCCGGGTTCCTTGCGGTTCTCGACGGGCGACCGGAGCTGTCGCAGCTGCGCGGCGCGTTGGATGCGCGTCTGTCGCACATCGGCCTCATGCGTCGCCGGCTGCACTTCGCGCCGCTCAACCTCGGTCACCCTACGTGGGAGCCGGACGAGGCTTTCGACATCTGTCACCACGTCGAGGAAGTGACGGTCGACGACATCGACGATCCACAGCAGCTGCAGCGAGCCGTCAACGTCCTGCTGTCCGAGCCTCTCGACCGCTCGCGTGCTCTGTGGAGCGCCCACCTGCTTCGCGGCCATGGCGACCACAAATCCGCCGTCCTCTTGAAGGCCCACCAGGCGCTCGTGGAAACCCTCGGAACCAGCCAGCTGACCGAGGCGATCTTCGACCTCTCCGCGAAGGCAGACACCCCGGAGACCTGGGCGATGCCTCCCGGCCATCGGCCACCCAGCTCCCGTTCTCTCACCGAAATCGGCGATGCATTGCGCGACAACGCCATTCACCGACTCGGCGTTGCGACTCAGATTCAGCGAACGGCGCTCGGCGACAATCGAGGGTTCGATCGGCGCACGATGCGCCTCAGCACACGCCTGCTCTGGGAGGCCAATACGCGAGGCAAGCGACCCCTTAGGAGTCTCCCCTTCAACCGGAGCGGTAGCGGCGAGCGGCAGCTCCATTGGGCACCACTTTCTTTCGCTCAAGCTCGTTCGATTCGGCGGTCCACGGGTGGTTCGGTCAACGACGTCCTGCTCACGGCACTGACAGAGGCGGTCACTCGCTACTGCAAACGTCGCGGGGTCTCCACCGACGGGCGCTCCATTCGGGTTGCCGTCCCCGTGCGCGTCAGGAGCAGCTCGCGCTCTCAGGCCGAGGCAGATCGCACGTCATACCTGCCTCTGCATCTCCCCCTGGACATCGAAGACCCGATCAGACGGCTGCGCTCGATCCACAGCTCCGGGCACTTGCTGCGCGACGCACGGGTACCTGAGACACTCCATCTGGCAGGCAGCGTGATGTCGCTCACGCCACCGATCCTGCAGGCCGCGGCGACCGAGCTGTGGGCCAAGACCCCGAGCATGAGCTTCTTTCACACCGTCATGGGGAGTCTCAGCTGCCCGCACATTCCAGTTTTCCTCGCGGGTGAGCCGGTCGCGGCCATCATTCCAGTGACCAGCCTCACCCCTGGACTCGGCGTCGGGTTCGCGGTCGCCAACTACTGCGGCCGTCTCTGGGTCGGAGTCACGAGTGATTCGGCAGCTTGCCCAGACGCCCAACACTTCGTCGACGATCTCCAGTCGGCAATGGATCACCTGGCGAACGCTGCGGCTCAGCGACGTCGTCGTCGAGCGCGCCGGCGTCGACACCGGCCGCGTCCGCCAGGTGATCCATTGCCGACTGGAGATCGTC
>JANQPS010000446.1 GCA_028285365.1 Thermoanaerobaculia bacterium
AGCGAAGCCAACGCCTCCGTCTCGACCTTGTAGCCCTGCAGCACGTAGACGAAGCCGTCGGGGTCGACGAGCTGATACACGGGCCGACCGGCCTTCCAGACGAGGTTCTGCGTCTTGGCTGGGCTGAACACGGTATAGGCGGGCGTCTCCATCGTGCCCGGAGGGAGGTGGGCCCCGAGCCGCATCTCAGCGCCCGCCACCAGGACCGGCTGCGAGAGCATCAGCGCCACCTCGTCCATGGACCAGCGCTGCGGCCCGTTCTTGAAGACCACGCGAGCGCCGAAGTCCTTGGCGAGCGCCTCGAGGTCCAGGGACTCCCACCACTCGAGGTTGCATTCGCCCAGGCCCGACGTGCTGTAGATGTCCGAGCCCCGGTTCCCGTAGTTGAAGACGAGCTCGCAGTAGCGGTAGCCCCGCGAATTCTCGAGGTTCTCGAGCGTGAGGGTCATCTCCTTCCCCTGACTGGTCGTCAGGGTGACTTCGCCGCCCGCGCAGCCAGCAAGCAGCAGGCTCCCGGAGAGCAGCGATAGCGCGAGGAGGATCCGGCTCGACGTTCCTTTGTGCATGGGGTCCCATCCTCATGTAGCGGCGTGCCATGCGGCGCGTCAATGCGTCGGGCGATGGAGGACCAGCAATCCGAATGCGCTGGCCGCAATCACGAGCCAGATCAGCAAGCCGATGACGAAGGGGCCGGCATGGGGTGACCAGGGCCATCCCAGGACATTGCAAACCTGGATGACGAGATTCAGCAGAGCGGAAAGAAAGACGGGAGCGAGAGCCTTTCTCGGAATTCCAACACCTGTCTCCAGGTTGGCTCGGATCAGCCTGCGGGGAAAGACAGCCGCGATTGGAATCCCCACGACGAGAAATGCAAGGCTTGCGAGTCGCCAGAGCTGATCCTCGGCGACACCGACCAGATTCAAGATCGACGGCACGAAAGCGACGACGGCGGCGGCCACCGACATGGTGAGGAGAGCCGCGAATCGCCACCAATCCAGACCAGTGATCTGCCCACGATCCGAGAATGCGACCACAACGCCCGAGAAGCCCGCCAATCCAATGGCGAGCTCGGCGATCGTCAGCAACTCATCCGATGCCTGCACGGAATCCGCCGGGTCGTAGAACGGATCCGCCGCGCAGGGGCGGTCTCCGCTCGAGGGTTCGCGATCAGGGTACAGCGGTCACCGCCAGGTGGCACGAGCGGCTTTCTCCGCGAGAACAAGGATGAGGCCGCGGAGGGAGCTCGAGACTCGACGAGAGATCGTCCGTTGCAGCAGCAGGCTATTCGGCAGACGATCCGAGTACGGCCTTCGACCAGGCGGCCGTACACAGCACTTCCCACGTTTCGGCAATCTTCCCGTCGACGCATCGAAAGTGGTAATGGGAGATCGAATCCAGCTCGCCACCGCGCTGAGGTCGCGCTCGAAAATCGAAGAGCGCGGCGACGAAGTCGCCTTCGCCGATGATCGAATGAAGCACCATCGAGCGAGAGCCCGGTTCGTAGAATCGATCGGGATTGCTCGTGAGGAATTCGATCGTCTCAGCACGTCCCCGCACGTCCCCAAACTCGCTCTTCACGAAGGTCGGGGGATGCCAGCAGGTGTCTTCTGCAAGACATCTGGTCATCGTCGAGCGATCGCTCGCGAGCATCGCGTCGAGAAAGCGTTCGACGAGAGCCTTGTTCGATTCAGCAGCCATGTGCCTGACGTATGACGGAATAGCCGCTCAGCGACGATTCGTTGCGAGAAGCTCACCGCGGAGGGTACAGCGGTTGTCGCAAGGGGGCACGAGCGGCCCTCTCTCCAATCCTATGAGGGTCGAGAGCCTGAGCGGCGGAGGCCGGCTACGCGAGGCAAGGGTTCGTCCGGCTCCAGCCGCAGGTCATACGGCGCCGAACCAGCACCACGGCCACGTCAGCGCGCCTCGAGCGCCAGTGCGATCGAGGCGATCAGCGACAGTCCGACGATCACCACGCGCGCCGCGTGCAGATAGCGGCCAATTTCCAGAGATCTCGCCTCTGATGGGATGTCGGCCTTCAAGACGAGCTCCCACCGCCGGAGAAGCACCAGAACTCCCAGGAACGCCAAGCCGACGACCACAGAGACGGCGGTCACGATCGTGGAGCCTCGTGCGAGCGATGGGCGAATGTCCGCGTCGGCGATTCCGAAGCCGAGTCCGACCACTGCGACGATGGAAGCCGTCACGATCGTATCTGCATACTTCGTCAGTCGCTCTGAGAGTGCCTGGTTCTCGGCTCGCTCTTCGGATGTCATGAGTCTGCCGCATGACGAATTCGCGGCTGAGCGGCGAATCCGGCCTATGGATTCCCAGCGAGGGTACAGGGGTCGGCGCCCATCAGCACGAGCCGCCGTCCCAGCGGGAGCCGGGATGACGCCGCGGACTCTCGCGACGGGCACGCCGCGGATTCGTTGGGCTCGAGTCGCTGGCTACCCGGCGGGCACTTCAGCGGATCACGAAGAGCTTCGAGATGGCCCACCACGACCAATACCCGATCAACCCGACGGGCCCGAGCACCCGCTCCTGCTGGATCTGGATCGAGAGGCTCGAGAGATCGATTTGGGAATCCAGCCTCGAGATCTGGGCCTCCATCGTCTCGATCTCTGATTGAAGGCGCGCCAGCTCCTTTTCGATCGCGACCAGATCCTGCACGGTATCCGCACGGTCCAGAAGCGATCGCATGCGATTGCGCAGCTCTCGGCTATTCGCGAGGCGCGCGGCGAGGTCCGTACGGTGATCGGTCACGTCAGTTGCCGAAGCCGAGCGACGGACAACTCGACCCAATTCGGAGATCTCGTCCATCACTTCGTCGAGGGAGGCTGCAGGGATCCGGCTGGTGAGCCAGACGTTCATCTCCTCGGTGGTAGATTGTTCAACGTAGCCCTTCGAGTCAGCAACGATTGTCTCGACTTCGGAGATCGTCTCAGCAGGGTCGGATACGGCGAGCACGATTTCGCCTGTTCGAATCAGCAGACGGTCAGGCTCTCGGCTGACGCGTGCGAAATCGGCCGTCTTCGTTGCAGGGCTGGAAGTGCAAGCGGAGAGGCCCGGTAGCAGTATTGCGATGAGGAGCACGGAGGCCAGAAGTTGGGGACGCTTCATGGCGACGGTGCCTCCCATCTAACGGATTCGCGACTCAGCGGCGGACCTCGCCGGCGTCGTCGCGAAGAGAGTCCAGTGGTCGTAGCCAGACGGCGGAGACCGGGCCCGCAAGGCAAGGGTTCGTCCGCTGTAGCCGCTTGTTAGACGGCGCGTCCACTCAGGAGGCGCGTCGCAGCTTGGGAACCTTCCTCATCGGACGAGATACCGCCAGATCATACGCAGCTTGGAGGTTCAGCCAGAACTCCGGTGTCGTATTGAGGGCCTGCGACAAGAGCCACGCCGTCTCAGGAGTCACGCCGCGCTTCCCCCGAACGAGTTCGTTGATTCGCTGGACGGAGACGCCCAAATGTTCCGCGAGCGCGACCTGGGACTGACCAAGGGGCTCCAGAAACTCAGCCTTCAAGATCTCTCCCGGGTGTGTCGGCGTTCGCTTCTCAGGCTGCATGTTCACCCCCTGTGATAATCCACGATCTGAACGTCGTGGGCTCGGTCATCGGCCCAACGAAAGACGATGCGCCACCGGTCGTTGATTCGAACGCTGTGGAATCCTTCCCAATCCCCTCGGAGAAGCTCCAAACGGTTTCCGGGAGGGGAACGTAGATCACGCAGCGCGTGGGCGGCGTTCAGCAGATCGAGCTTGCGGACGGCCGCTTGAACGACGGTTGCCGGGTAGCGCCGCACTCGGGACGTGCGGCGCCCGTGAAAGAGATCACCGGTCGCACGGTCCCCGAATGAGGCGGTCACGCTCCCAGATTAACGGATTCACGGCATCCATGCAACAGAGCGGGCCGTCTAATGGAATGGTCGCTCAGCAGCGATCTCCGCCAGAGAGGTTTCGATCAGGGTACAGCGGTCGGTGCCCAGTGGCACGAGCGGCCTTCTCGCGCGGTCAGCGCGAGATGAGGCCGCGAAGATGCCCCGAGCCGGGGCCTGAGATCGTCCGTTGCAGCGACTGGTTATACGGTGTGACTTGCGACCTTTCGCGTGCGAGGTCGCCTAGACGAGCCGGCTCGCGGCAGCCCACGCCGCCGCACCGACCGCGGCGACTCCAAGAAGAGATCTCCAGAATCCCCATTGGGACCAGAGTGGGCGGTCCATTCTGCGGATATCACGCTCGAGCTTCTCGGACTCTAGGCGCAGCTTCCGAACCTGCGCGTCTAGGAGATCTTGGTCTGTTGCACTCATCGCAAGGGCCTCCCTCGTCTCCTGAGGGCTGAAGCAAGAGGCAGGCCATTTGAAGTCGGCTGCGCGGAACGTGAGAACCCAGTGAGCGCACAACGGTGCATGAATAGAACTGCACCCCGCAGCATGGGTGCTGCGTCACGCCGAATAACGGAGTGGCTCACAACCTGCGGGGATCGCCGGCTGTAGCGGCTGGTTAGACGGCGTAATTTGACTCCGCAGTTCGAGAAACGAAGACTTCGAACTATGCGAAACCTGTTCTTTGCGGCGCTGATCTTCGGTTGTGCGGGAATGCAAGCAGAGCCCGACGCCACGGGCCAATACTCTTGCGACACCGCAGCGAGCTTGAGCCCGGTGGTTGCGTTTGAACGGTTCGATTTCTTGGTGACTGAGTCCGAGAGGCAGGCGGCGGCTCTGGAGCGTTTATCGGGCGAGCTGAGAACCGGAGAATCGACCGTGGAGGAGGTCGACGAAGCTGGTCGTCGGCTCGGCGAGACTCTCGGTGAAACGCTCGTTCTCTGCTCATGCCATGAACAGCTGTCGATAACGGAAGAATGCGTCGTCCTACTCCAGGAGATGGACTGGGCGTTCGACTAGAGGCTATTCGGATCATGCCGCATAACGGAATAGCCGCTCAGCGGCGATTTCTGCTCAATGGGTTTCGTTTAGGGTACAGCGGCCGCCGTCAGACAGCACGAGCGGCCTTCCCGGCGGGAGCGGGGATGAGGCCGCGGAACTCGCCCGAGCACCGGCGAGAGATCGTCCGTCTGTAGCGGCTTGTTATACGGCGGGATCGGTCCGGTCCGGGAACATCCTTTACAGAAGTCCAGGGGCGTCGTTTACACCCAGGAGATGCCCTGGATGGAGACGAACCCCAAGAAGCAACGCCAGCAGTTCTATCGCGACTACGCGAGTGGCCAGTGGTCGATGAGCGAGCTGTGCCGGCGCTACCAGATCTCTCGGCCCACCGGCTACAAGTGGGTCGATCGCATCGAGGCGGAGGGGATCCAGGCCGCGGGGGACCGCTCGAAGGCCCCACGGCACCCCAAACGCACCCCCGAGAGGGTCGAGCGAGAGATCCTGGCCCTCCGCAGGAAGTACGGCTGGGGAGCCACCAAGCTCCGCCAGATCCTCGCCAGGCGACACCCGGATTGGTCGATCCCGGCCAGGAGCACCATCAACTACCTGCTGGATCGGGAGGGGCTCCTCCGGAAGCAGAGAAGGCGGCGGCGATGGCAACACCCTGGCGCGGTCCGCCTCGAGACGGCCGGTCCCAACGAGATCTGGCCGGCCGACTTCAAGGGCCAGTTCAAGACGAAGGACGGGAGGTACTGCTTTCCGCTCACGGTCACGGACCACTACAGCCGGATGCTGCTGCTCTGCAAGGGGCTTCCATCAGTCCGGACGAAGGGGGCCCTGCCGGCCTTCAAGGGCCTGTTTCGGGAGTATGGGCTGCCCGATGCCATCCGAACCGACAACGGAGCTCCCTTCGCCTCTCAGGGCATCGCCGGCCTCTGCGAGCTCAACGTCTGGTGGATGAACCTCGGCATCGTCCACCAACGGATCCTGGCATCGAGTCCCTAGGAGAACGGCCAGCACGAGCG
>JANQPS010000458.1 GCA_028285365.1 Thermoanaerobaculia bacterium
CCCGGGCACCGTCACCACACCAGGGGAGGTCTCGGTGGCCGTACCCGGTGTCACCGAAACGACCTGGCCGGAACGCTCGAGCGTCCACGTGTACGTCGGCGCGTAGATCAGCGAGCCCGCGTCGAACACCGCGAGCTTGGATACATCGACGTCTGGCCGCTGGATGGGCGTGTTGCTCTCGAACCCGATGAAGCCGACCCCCGCGTCGAACAGCTCGCGGTTGACGAAGTCGAGCCCGGTCTCGATCTGGCTGTGCACGGGGGTCCGGAGCTCCGCGTCGAACGACGTGCTGAAGTTTCCCGCTACGTAGGGGCGCCCCTCGAAGACGAAAATGTCTTGGATCTCGTCTTCGAATTGCGTGATGCTGGGAAGCGTAACGGTCTGGATGAAGATGCTCCCCGCTTTCGGATCCAGCGTCGCGTCCGCGGTCATCAAGATGGGGAGCGAGCCATTGCTCACAATCAACGAGAAGCGGTCGCCGCCGAGGTCGGTCAGCTCCTCGACGTCGAACGCGCCGGGAATCGAAACCGCTTCGGCCAGAGAGCCATCGTAGCGATAGAGCGAGTCGAAGCCGCCTCCGCCAGGGCTCGCGATGAACCAGAGGGCGCCACCCGACACGATCAGGTCCCTCGGCCTCGAGGACCCAAACCCGCTCGTGATGTCGGCGGCCAACTGCTCGCTCCCGCCCGGGGTGTAGGAGTAAAGCTCCGAGCCGGTCGCGCCCTCCGTCCCCTGGTAGTAGAGCGTGCCCGCGAAGAGTGCGAGGTCCGAGACGTCGTTTGCGTCACCTACGGTAGACACGGATACACCGTTGAACGACGAGAGCGAAGAGAAGACGGTCTGCGCGAAGTAAACCACGCCGTTGAGCTCAATGATCGGCTCCCGCGCTGAGAAGCTCACGCCCACGTCCACGCTGCCCGCTGGATCAACGCGATGCACGTTGCCCGCGGTCGTGAAGTAGAGATCACCACCGAGCTCGAAGAGCGACGAGTTGAAAGTCGTGTAGCTGGGGGCAGCGTCCACTCGACTCAGACCCCCACTCGACAGCCGAAGGAGTTCGAAGTCGGAGGCCCCGCCCGTGATCGGGTTGCCGAAGAAGTACAAGTCGCCATCGAACTCCCGGAACCCGTACGCGTCGGCGATGGACGCGCCGTCGAGCAAGAGTTCCGTGACGACCCCCTGGGAGTCCAACGTTCGGACTACGCTGTCGGAGCTGAAGACGAGCTCGCCCGCAAACTCGACGCCCTCGACGAACGTGGGGAAAAGTGGGGAGGCCTCACTGGCCACGGTACCCGTGAACAGTGCAGAGAGGGGTGAGGGGCTCGACACCGGCTCGGCGTTGCCCGGAGTCAGCTCGACCACCGGCGAGAAATCCGAGCGCAGCGCGGGCAGGCGGTAGTCGCCCATCGCGTCCGTCACGGTGGAGCTTTCGTCCGGGTCGAGCACGCCGTCTCCGTCACGGTCCTGGAAGACAACCACACCTTCGACGGGCAGCAGCGTGTCGGCGTCGGTCTTGTTGCCGAGTAGTAGGCCCGTGGCGGTCGCGTCTTCACCAAAACTCGCGTCCCAGTAGACGTCGAACGTGTACGAGTTCGTTCGGCCGAATGGCATGGGGTCGCCACTGGGCGAGTTCGTGCTCAGTGAACCCCCTCGATCGCTCACGGTGAGCGTGACCTCGGCCGTCCCGGCTGGTGTTTGGGGGACGAGGAGGACCGAGGTCGGACCCATGCTAGAGGTGACGAGATCATCGCTGTGACTCGTGAGCTGCAGGAAGACGCTGAGGTCCGAGTCGCCCGGGTCGCTCACGTTCGGTTCGCCCGGCCCTCCGAAGGCAAAGGACGAGACCGAGCTCGAAATCAACAAGGGGTCGATCAGGTTCCCTGGGAGGATCGCGGGCGCGATGGCGTTGGCGTCGACCCGCAGCCCTTCGTTGATCAGCGAGGTAGTCGGGTCGTCCTG
>JANQPS010000466.1 GCA_028285365.1 Thermoanaerobaculia bacterium
GGAGCTTCATTCGAGTGTCCCTCTCGCAGATGTAGTTTTGGTCAACCACATCCTTGCAGAGGGCCTCGAATGAACTGAACAACGTTCCCAGAATCCACACCTAGGAGGGTCTACGGTTGGCAGTACTGCGACGAAGGATCTCGCAACTGCAACTTCACGATGTTCGACGAAGGGTGGCAGCGTTCGGAGATCGATCAGAAGCACATCACGGCGCACGAGTTCTTCCATCTGGCACAGAGGCTGGTCGTGCCGCGGGTCACCTGCCGATCTGCATGGTGGGTGGAGGGCTCGGCAGACTGGTTCGCCAACCGGGTCGTTCCGGGTTCGACTTGGTCAGAGGGTTGGTTGAGCGCTTTCGACGAGGAGTCGGGCGGACGCTCCTTGCTCGATATGACCTACGAGACGCAGGCCTTCTTCTACTGGATCGACGATCGCTACGGCGACACGCTGCCGATGACCTACGCTGAGTTCGGCGACGAAGGCCTCAGCGACCCGGCGGCAGTCGGTTCGCATCTCCCGCCTGAGGCCTGGCAGGAGTTCCTCGAAACGTATCTGTCAGGACACTTGCGCTATCCGGACGGCCGCCTCGCCATTCCCGAGCCGAGCCTCGGCCCGGTGATCTCACGGCCCTGGCGCCTCTCCGGACCGCCACTCTCGTTTCCGCGTAGTCAGATCGAGCTCGAGCCGGGTGACTGGCGCCTCGACGTCCAGAGCAACTCCGAGCTGCTCGGGGTTCGCGTTCCAGATCAGACCTGGAGGAGGGTCGAGACGCAGGCAGGGCAGGGCTCAATCGAGCACACCACCAAGTGTCCTGATCCCGAAAAGCTTGTTGTCGCGGCGGTGAGTCTCAACGGACCCGATCTGGCGGCGTCCGTCGTTGGCGATTTGGCAGAAGAGGAGCCCTGCAACTGTTCCGAGCCGCCGCCGACCGATCATTGCCTCGTTGGCACCTGGCAAGTGACGTCGACGGATCTGCCCTCGACCTTTAACCGCGTCCAGAGCCGTGTCGGCGGTCCGTCGCGCTGGAGAGGCCAGGACATGGGGCGCAACCGGATTACGCTTGGCGCCGACGGTCGTTTCGAGCAGGTCTTCAGCAACACGACGACTTCGCAGTTCAAGCATCAGATTGGCGACGTGCCGGCTACTCAGACTGTGACCATCAGCAACTCAGCTATCGGGCGCTGGTCGGCTCCCGAGCCGGGCCGGGCCAAGATCTGCAAAACCGAGTTCAAAGGTGAGATGACCAACGAGCTACGCATCGGTTCGGATGTGAGCAGATCGGGCCCTAATCCGATCCCGTACGACGCAGGGCGTGAGCATCAGGGCTTCGATCACACCTACGCCTGTACTGCCAGCAGTGCGACGGTCACTCTGCACCCCGAGTTCGGGCAGCCAGTAACCTGGACGATGGAGCGGATGCCCCGTCCGACCGCGACAGCGCCTCCCTGATCGACGTCTAGAGGCTCGTGGGTTACCTGGCACCTCGTGGCCCGCGTGGCCACGGTGGGTTACCTGGCACCTTTCGGCCGGAGCTAAGGCACGTCGTGGCCTGCGCGGTGGGTTACCTGGCACCTTTGGGGACGGGGGTGCTTCTTGACACCGAGGACTCCTCGAATCGACGATTGCGAAAACGGTCGACCGAGGAGAGGAACATGACCCACTTCCTGCTGCCTGTCATGGCGCTGGTCCTTTGGACGTTTGCCATCTCGCTGCTCATGTATAGCCGTCGCATTCCGGCGATGGGCAAGGTCTCGGAGGACGCTCAGGAATTCATCCGTCAGCCGGACCTCATTCACACGCTGCCGGCTCCGGCGCGCTGGGCGGCCGACAACTACAACCACCTCCACGAGCAGCCCACCATCTACTACGCGGTCATGATCGTTCTCTTCGTCACCGATCAGGTGGGCACGATCGATCTGACTCTCGCCTGGGCCTTCGTCGCTCTGCGTGTCGTGCACAGCCTCGTGCAGGTGACGACCAATCGGGTCCTCGTGCGTTTTGGCGTGTTTGCGACCTCGGCGCTCGTCCTCCTGACCTTGGCGGTCAGGGCGACTCTCGGGTTGATCGCTTAGTCGACGCCTAGTCTCGGGGCTCCCCGTAGATCTCGACTGGCGTGGCACCCGCGTCGAAGTGTCTCTGCTTCTGGCGCATCAGCTCGGCCGCTTCTTTGGTCATGGCGACCTCTTGAAAGGTCTTCTGCTCGAAGCGCAGAGCCTCCGTGAGCGGCTGTTCCAGCGAGTTCTTGAGGATCCTCTTGAGGCCGTGCAGGGCAGCGGGCGGTCGCTCGGCGAGGCGTGCTGCCTGGTCGATCGCTACGTCGACACACGTTCCGTCTGGCACCACCCGGTTGACGCCGCCCAGCTCATAGAGTCGCTGAGCCGTCATGGGTGATCCGTCCAGGACCATCTCTGCGGTGACGGTTCGGCCGATGAGTCGAGCCAGGCGGCTGGTGCCGCCGATTCCGGTCGTGAGTCCCAGCATGACCTCCGGCTGCCCAAAGCGCGCCTGCTCGTCCGCGATGCGTAGATCACAGGCCCAGCCGAGCTCGGCGCCGCCGCCGCAGCAGTGGCCGTTGATCGCCGCGATCGTGATGACGTCGTCGTGCGTGATCTCCTGGAGCGCGCGAAACCAGCAGCCTGGCTCACCCGAGGCTTCTTCGCCGCCGAGGGCCTTGCCGAGATCGACGAGCCAGGCGTGTTCCAGCCAATGGCCATCGAGGCCTGAAGCCAGAACGCTGACCCTTGTGCCGTCCGCTCGTGCTTTGGCGAGCGCGTCCGCGAGCGCCGAGATCGCTTCCCAGGAGCCGAAGTTCGCGATGGCGCTATTGGTCATCGTGACCACAGCAACTCCGTCTTGGGGCATTGTCAGCTCGACGATGTTGGACTCACTCACTGGAAGAGCTGTCTCCGAGAATCGAATTGGCCGGAGTCGTCAGGACTTGGCTCCAGGTCGACAAGAACTCCGGTGCAGTATCGTCGCCGCGTTACATTACAGAGGTACATTAGAGAGGTACTACAGGAGGGGCGAAGAGCAGTGTACAGCGGCTCGGCAACAGAGCGTGGCAAGGGAGAAGCGTGATGACCGAGCAGGCCGTCATCTCAGGTACAAAGAGTGTCCTGCCCAAGGATGACCTCGACTACGAAGTGATCGTCATCGGGGCCGGTGTGGGTGGCATCTACCAGATCAAGAAGCTGCTGGATCTCGGAATCGACGCCACGGTTCTGGAAGGTGAGCCCGACCTCGGTGGCACCTGGTACCGCAATCGCTACCCGGGTGCGCGATTCGACTCGGAGAGCTACACCTACGGCTACTCTTTCTCGCGCGAGTTGCTCGACGAGTGGCATTGGAAGGAGCGCTTCTCCGGACAGCCCGAAAACCTTCGCTATCTCAACTACGTGGCGGACAAGTTTGGGCTCCGCGAGCACATGCAGTTCGATTGCAAGGTCGAGCGGATTGTCTTCGACGAGGCGCTCGATGGCTGGCGCCTCTACCTGAGAGGGGATCGAACTCTCAGTTGTCGATTCGTGGTGACTGCGCTCGGACCTCTGTCGACACCGACGATGCCGAGCTATCCGGGGATGGACCGCTTTCGCGGCGACTCGTTCCACACCTTCTACTGGCCAGAGGACGAAGTACCCCTTGCCGGTAAGAGGGTGGGTGTCATTGGCACTGGTGCGACCGGTGTCCAGGTGATCGGCGAGATCGCCGACAAGGTGGGCCAGCTGACCGTCTTTCAGCGACGACCGAACTGGACGGCGCCACTCAACAACGGGCCGATCTCCGACGAAGAGATGGCAGCCATCCGAGATCGCTACGAGGAGATCTTCGAGAACTGCGCCAACTCGCCCGGAGGCTTCGAGCACGAGCCGGACCGGCGAGGTTTCTACAGCTTGACGCGTGACGAGCGTCAGGCTCTTTGGGATCGGCTCTACGACGAGCCGGGCTTCGGAATCTGGCTGAGCAACTTCGTCGAGATCTTCACCGAAGAGAAGGCCAACGCAGAGTTCTCCGAGTACATCGCGAATCGCATCAGGCAACGGGTCGACGATCCGGACGTTGCCGAGAAGCTGATCCCACGCGACCACGGCTTCGGTATCCAGCGCGTGCCGCTCGAGACCAACTACCTCGAGGCCTACAACCGGGACAACGTGCAGCTGGTCGACATCAGTGAAACGCCGATCCAAGAAATCACCGAGACCGGACTGAGAACCAGCGAAAGCTCCTACGAACTCGATCTCATCGTCTACGCGACCGGCTTCGACGCGCTCACCGGCGCCTATGACCGGATCGACATTCGAGGACTGGGTGGCGTCTCCCTTCGTGAGCGCTGGGAGCAAGGACCTTCGACCTTCATGGGTGTGCTCATCAGCGGCTTTCCCAATCTCTTGATGGTCTCGGGCCCGCAGAGTGGCTCGGTGTCGACGAATTTCCCTCGTGGCATCGAAAACGGCGTCGACTGGATCACCGATCTGCTGACTCATGCCAGGGCGCGTCACCATCACCGCATCGACGCCATCGCTGATGCCGAACAGGCGTGGACGAAGCACGTTGCCGATACCTATCGCGGGATGCTGCTGCGTAAGGCGCAGGGCTGGTTCACGGGCTACAACTCCAACGTGGCAGGGCACGAGGCCGGCACGGTTCGTCACGTCGTCTACAACGGCGGCGGTCCGAAGTACGTGGCCAAGCTGAACGAAGTGGCGGCGAGCGGCTACGACGGGATTCGCTTCGGCTGAGCCTCGGCACGAGGGTGGCCACGATCTGCCTTCGAGGACCGCATCGAGAGCAGCGTGAGGTGGAGCCTGAGGGCGAACGAGCCAGCTGGACAGCTAGCAGGAGACAGAGCAGGAGACAGAGCTGGGTTATCCTGCGCCTCCCCCGAGAGCAATACCGAGGAGACGAGGCACTTTGTCCGACCTTCCCAAGGCAGAGACTCCAGTGCTGGTTGGTGCGGGCAGGCTGTCTGGCGCGACCCGTCAGCTGATCTGGAATCGGGCCGCTCACCCCATCCCATGGACTACTGCGCCGAGGCGGCTCGCCGAGCTCTCGTCGAGAGCGGGGTGGAGACACGCCTCGCTCGCGCTCTCCAGTCGATCACGGTGGTTCGCATGTTCGAAGACTCGAACCCGGGCCGTTCACACGACTTTGGTCGCTCCAACAACCCGCCACGCTCGGTAGCCAGACGCCTTGGGGCGAAACCGGCCGAAGCCATCTACACAACGGCTGGTGGCGAGACTCCGCAACGTAAGCTCAACGAGCTCTGTGAGCGCATCTCCCGCGGTGAGCTCGACTGCGCGTTGCTGTGTGGCGTCGAAAACATCGCTACGGTGAGGCACCTCCAGCGAACGGAGTTCGAGGCCGATTTCGGGGAAGACGTCGAAGGCTCGTTGGAGGACGAGGGGTTCGGAACGTGGTGGTTCGACAGGCATCAGCTAGGCCACCGAGCGGCTGCCCCGATTCACTGTTATCCACTGCTCGAGCACGCCATCAGGCGCGAGCTCGGCAACTCGATGGACCAACATCTGGAGATGATGGCTCGTCTCTTCGCTCCGTTCTCGGAAGTGGCGGCGAACAATCCCTACGCCTATCGACAGGAGGCGTTCACGGTCCAGGAGCTGGCCGAGCCGACCGGTCGTAATCGACTGATCAGTCATCCCTATGGGCGACTCCTCAACGCTCGCGACAGTGTCGACCTCGCCTCGGCTGTCGTCGTGATGTCTTATGGCCGAGCGCGTGAGCTGGGTGTGGCATCCGACCGGCTCGTGTTCCTCCACGGATGCGCCGATGTGAGCGACAAGGTCCTCTTGCTGGAGCGCGAAGCCTTTCACCGCTCGGCCGCTGCGCGGCTCATGGCGGAGACGGCTTTCGAGATGGCCGGCATCGGGCCTGACGAGCTCAGCACCCTGGATCTCTACAGCTGCTTCCCCTCCGCCGTCCGGATCGTCGCGCGCGAGATGGGCGTGACTGACGACGATTCGAGAGGTCTGACCACGACGGGTGGTTTGCCCTACTTCGGGGGTCCCGGCAACAGTTACTCACTGCACGCGATCGCCGAAGCGGTGGAGCGGTCCCGAGCAGAACCGGGCACCTATCACTGGGTCAGCGCCAACGGCGGCAACGTCAACAAGCAGTCTGCGGGCATCTATTCGACGCGTCCCTGGACTGGTATCTGGGAGCGACCCGACCCGGCCGACGCACAGAGTCGAATCGACGCCTTGCCGCTGCCCGCGTTGACGCTCGAGCCCGAGGGCAGTGCGACCATCGAGACCTATACCGTCGCGTTCGCGGGCGACACCCCCGACTTTGGAATCGTCATCGGTCGTGACGAGCGCGATTGTCGGCGCGGTGCGCACGACGGATGGTCAGTCGACCTTCAGCGTGAGGTGACCGACGTCAAGTGACGAGGCGATCTCAGGCTGCCGCCGCTTCGCTTTCGGCAAAGAAGAGCTTGTTGTAGATGCGCCACTCGCCATCGACCTTGATCATCGACAGCGTGTCGAGGAACGTGATCCCGTCGTAATCGTCGCGTACTCGCGCGACTGCGGTGTCGCCGGCGATCTCGACCGAAAGGATCTCGAACCGCGCCGTCTCGCCATTGTCCTTCGGCGAGGGATTCTTGCTCGACACGAACTCGGCAAACTGCTCGACCGTGAGCTCGAGAAGATCTCCCTGCATGTAGCCGGTGATCTTGGCGTTCGGGTGAAAGGCGGCGTGGGCTTTTTCGGCGCTCGCCTCGAACATGGAGTCGAAGTAGGTCTGGGCAGTGTTCTCGATCTGCTGCTTGTCGTCCATTGCTGCAAGGCTCCCGGCTGGAGTGGTTTCTGGCCGTTCGGCCGCGAAGTGGGTTGACTGGCGCCAAGCTTAGCCGTTCCTACTGACTGCAGAGCTAAACTGCGCGGCTCATCGTTGCCCGAGACGGTCGCAGGTCTGCGCCGGAAAGGCAGGAGTAGAGGAGATGAGTCGCTCATTGCGTCATGGCCGCCAGTCGTTGGCGATCCCGGGACCCTCGGTCATTCCCGATCGGGTTCTCTCGGCGATGCATCGTCCCATGCCCAACATCTACGGCGGCGAGCTCGTGGATACGTCGTTGAGTGTGCTCGGCGATCTGCCCGCAATTGCGCGCACGCAGGGTCACGCCTTCGTCGCGATCTCGAACGGGCACGGAGCTTGGGAGATGGCGCTGACCAACACGCTGTCCCGTGGCGACGCCGTGCTCGTGGTCGACACGGGGCTGTTCGCTCGGGCCTGGGCGCAGATGGCCGAGAGGCTCGGGCTCGAGGTTCGGTGGGTGCCGACGGAGGATGGCTACCCCGTCGATCCCGCGGCGGTGGAAGCTGCTCTCAGCGCTGACGATGCGCAGGAGATTCGCGCTCTACTGCTCGTACACGTCGATACCGCAACCTCCGTGCTCAACGACGTCGCCGCGGTGCGGGAGGCGCTCAACGCGTCGCGGCACCCGGCTCTGCTGATGGTGGACTGTGTCGCCTCGCTCTGCTGCGATCGCTACGAGATGGACCTTTGGGGTGTCGACGTGACGATCGGCGGATCGCAGAAAGGACTCATGGTGCCACCGGGGCTCGGACTGGTCTGGGCCAACGAGAAGGCGCTTGCTGCTCACCGGGAGGCGAGCCTTCGAACGCCGTACTGGGACTGGGAACCTAGGCTCAAAGACGGTCCGCACTATGTGAAGTACTGCGGCACGCCGCCGATCCAGCATGTGTTTGCTCTGCGCGAGGCGCTCGACATGCTGATCGAAGAAGGGCTCGAGAACGTCTGGTGGCGCCACCAGGTGCTGGCAGACGCTGTGCGCTCGGCCGTGGATGCGTGGTCGACGCCCGACGGACTGAGCCTCGCGATCGAGGTTCCTACGGCCAGATCGAACGCCGTGACCACGATCCGCACGGGCAGTGTCGATCCGGATCGGCTACGAGAGATCGCAGAGGAGGGAGCGGGCCTCGTCCTGGGGATCGATCTCAACGATAGCCCGATCCGCTCGTTTCGGATCGGTCACATGGGTCACCTGAATCCCGCCATGCTGTTGGGAACGCTGGCAACCGTCGAGAGCGTCCTGATCGGTATGGGAGCCGAGCTCGGCGGCTCGGGCGCAGCGGCCGCGGCAGCGTCCATCGCCCCGCATCTGCAGGGTTAGGCGCCCCATTCGAACGAGCTCACTCGGCGAGCTTGGCTTTCACTGCCTGCACCATCGCGGTGCGCGCCATCGAGAACTGCGGGTTGGTGGCCTGGGGCCACGCCCCGTGAGTGACGATCACCAGATCCTGTTGCGGGTCGATCCAGATCATCTGGCCGAAAATGCCGAGAGCAGCGTAGGCGCCTTCGTCGAACAGCCACCATAGGTAACCGTAGCCTTCGTAGCCGTTGGACGGGGCGGTCGATTCGGCCATCCAGTTCCTGGGCAAGATTTCGGTGCCGTCAGGGAGGCGTCCGCCGTTGAGGGCAAACAGCCCGATGCGGGCGTAGTCCCGCAGGGTTGCGTTGATGCAGCAACCACCGAGCTCGACGCCATGATTGGCATCGATGGACCAGTTGGCGTCGTGCTCCATGCCGAACGGCTGCCAGATCTTCTGCTCGAGGTAGGTGGCGAGGTTGTTGCCGACCGCAGCACGCACGATTCCGCCGACGAGGTTCGTCTCACCGGTGTTGTAGTTGAACTCTTCTCCCGGCTCGTGCTCGACCGGAAGATCGTCCAGGTAGTCGTAGAGCGTCAGCGCGTTGAGACCGCCGGCTCTTGCCACGTCCGATTGAGGGTCGGTGTAGTCCTCGTTCCACGCCACCCCGGAGGCCATCTGGAGGACATCCTGCAGCGTGGCCTCACCGTAGGCGCTACCACGCAGCTGCGGCAGGTAGTCGGTGACCGGATCCTCGACGCTGCGGATGTAGCCGTCCTTGATCGCCGCTCCGAGCAGCATGGAGGAAACCGACTTGGCGACGCTGAAGGAGATCCAGCGGCTGGTCGGGCCGTTGCCGAGCGCGTAGTCCTCGAACAGGATCTTGCCGTCCTGGACGACGAGCAGACCGACAATGTTCTGGTCCGCCATGTAGCCACCTAGCGTCCAGGTATTGCCGTTGTGCTCGAACGTCATCTCGCGCAGCTGCGCGGATTCCTGTTTCGGTAGCGGATAGGCGTTCGCGCCGCGGCGAACCGGCCGAGTCGACCGAAACTGGTCGATGTTCTTGTAGCCGTAGAGCTGCTGGTTCGGCGTCCAGAAGAGAATGCTCGCCGGATCGAGCTCCTGGCTCGTCCCGGGGCTGAAGCTGGCGACGAGTGCAACGGCGAAGACTGCAGTGGCGAAGACAATGAGGATTCGCTGCATGGTTTTCTCCAGGACTGTTGTCTGAGCGTAGCAGTGGGATGCCGATGAGGGCGCAACCCAGACGTCGCTCGGCCGTAGGCGTGTTTGAATCCTCTGGAGGACAACATGAGAGTTAGCGCCTTCCCAGGCCTTGCAGGAATGCTGCTGAGCGTTTCGCTGGCGGCAGCTCCGATCGATGATCTCCACTCCGCCGTTGCTGAGCGCATCGAGTCGCAGCGTGAGGAGCTGGTCGAGCTGAGGCGGGATCTTCACCGTCATCCGGAAGTCTCGGGCGAAGAGGAGCGCACGGCTCGTGTGGTTGCCGAACGGCTCGAGACGCTGGGCTTGACCGTCACGACCGGCATCGGCGGGCATGGGGTGCTCGCGATCGTCGAAGGTGCTCTGGACGGTCCTACGGTCGCGTACCGAGCCGACATGGACGCAGTGCCGTCGAGCGCTCCTGATCCGGTGGAGTTCAGGTCGGTCAATGAAGGTGTACGGCACATCTGCGGTCACGACCTGCACACGACGATTGCCGTTGCGCTCGGCGATGCTTTTGCGTCGATCAGAGACCAGCTCCCGGGTCGAGTGGTCCTCGTGTTCCAACCTGCCGAGGAGCGCGCGACTGGCGCCAAGGCGATGCTCGCGGACGGCGTCCTGGAAAAGGCTCAGCCAGACGCCATCTACGCCGTTCATACGGCGCCCCTCGAGGTGGGACAGCTCGCGACGCGGAGCGGCGTCATGATGCCGCAACGGGACTCGATCCGGGTCAACGTCCGCGGCTCCACGGAGGCCGAAGTCAAGGCCGCGGCCAGCGCCGTCCGTCGGGCTGTGACGTCGGCAGGAACACTGAGGCCGGAGCAGGCGCGGGCGCCTCAGACCGGCGCGTTCAGCGTCGTCCAGCTTGGTGGTCCGTCGCCTGAGCCCGGAGGCGTCTGGACCGTCGCCGGAATGGCAACCGCCTCAGGTCCAACCAGTAGCGCTGAGCTACGACAGCGTGTCGAGAAGGCCATTGCCGAGTTGGACTCGGACGGGGTCGATCTCGAGCTCGTCTACGAGCCCGCGGCAATCGCCGGTGTCAGGAACGACGAGGAGCTCACGTCCGGTGCCATGGCGAGCGCCGGCCGGATCGTCGGGACCGAGAACGTCGTGGGCCTTACGACGTTGGTGCCGGCCTTCAGCGAAGACTTTGGCTCGTTTCAGCAGCAGGTCCCCGGTGTCATGTTTTTTCTCGGCGTGTCGAACAGCGAGAAGGGCATCGTCGGTATGCCCCATTCGCCTGGCTATGTGGCTGACGAGGAGGCGATCTTCGTTGGTGCCAAGGCGATGGCCGCGGTCGTGCTGGATCGGTTGAGAGCCGAGTGAGTCGTCTGCAACGGCCGGCGACTATTTGACCGCTACGCCGATGGCGAGGTATCTCCAGCTCCTGGGGACCAGGGGAACCAGGAGACTGTCGAGACGGCCAAGAAGGCGCCTTTGGCTTTCAGTTCTTCCGAAGGTGCCGAGAAAACCAAGGGCTTGATACTCGAGCGAGGAGAAGTCGGCAAAAAAGCCCTCCAGCTCATCCAAGGAGCTGTAGCGAAGTCTGTCACCCCAGGCTGTGAACTTCCTTCGCGCAAAGCTGTGCACTCTCGACGCGGCCAGGTTCTCTGCAAAGAGCAGTTTCCCGCCCGGCTTCAACGCCTTGTGCATTTCTTTCACACTCGCGATCTGTTCGTCTTTGCCCAGCTTGCCCACGCTGGGTAGAACCGACTTGAGAAAGACGATGTCGAAGTGGCTCTCGTAGGGGATGTCAAGGATGTTGATGGCTTCGTAGCGAACCTTGTCCTCGACGCCGTGCTTCTTGTGCAGCGGGGAGGCCGTGTTTTCGGGATCATCGCGGTCCGAACAGACGGCCGTATTCCCGCTCAGGGCTGCCCACAGCGAAAGCCCGCCCTCGCGTGCGCCTACCTCCAGGCATACGAGCTCTCTTTGGCTCCGGAGATGGCCTTCCCAGATTCTGATGCTCCTGCCCCAGTTCACCGTGTCCCAGCGAATGACGTCGAGCAGGAGTTCCTTGTTCATGGCTTCGTTGTCGTCGGAGACGGAATGAACGAGAGGTCCAGATTCGGCTGAGGGGGGCATCAGGCTCCGGAGGGCCATGATTGTAGGGCGAAGATGACGCTGGTGCGGTGCCGGCCTGGAAGAGTTCCCGAACGCCGGGCTTGCGACGCTACACTGGTTGATCATGCCTCTCAGTGCCGGGCAACGTTTGGGCCCCTTCGAGATCGTCGAGCTACTCGGAAAAGGTGGAATGGGTGAGGTGTACCGGGCGCACGATCCTCGCCTTGGTCGTGATGTGGCCATCAAGGTCATACCTGAGGGCCTTAGAGGAGACTCTCGCTACAGACGACGGCTTGAGCAGGAAGCCATGGCGATCTCGCGCCTGCAGCATCCTCACATTTGCACGTTGCACGACCTGGGCTCGCAGGCGGGGATCGACTACCTCGTGCTCGAGTACTTGGAAGGCGAGACGCTTGAAGCAAGGCTGAAGGAGATGCGTCTTTCTCTGGAGGATGTCGTTCGCATCGGCCGAGAGGTGTCTGGAGCCATCGATGCCGCTCACCAGAGCGGAGTCGTCCATCGCGATCTCAAACCGGCCAATGTGATGCTCACTGGCTCTGGCGCCAAGGTTCTTGATTTCGGACTGTCTCGAATCCCAGTCGGCAGCGAGCAGGCTGACAGCCAGATGGTGACTTGGGACTCGAGCGCCACCGCCGAAGGCCAGATAGTGGGAACGGTTCCCTACCTTTCGCCAGAACAGCTTCAGGGTCGCGAGAGCGATCGCCAGTCCGACATCTGGGCGCTTGGTTGTCTGTTGTACGAGATGGCCTTCGGAGAGCGACCCTTCAAGGGCGCGAGCCAAGCAGATCTGATCGCTGCGATTCTCCGGTCCGACCCACCGTTGTCGACGAGGGCCTCGCACCATGTGCCCTCAGCTCTAGAGCAGATCGTGATCAAGTGTCTGGAGAAGGATCCCGTGCACCGGTGGCGAACTGCGCGGGAGGTGGGCGTGGCTCTGGAGGCAGTGCTCGGTGGGGACACGGCCAAAGAGATCACGGGAACTGACTCAAGCGATCCAGCGCTCGACCTTCAGCGACTTGCCGTTCTCCCATTCGCAAACTACTCCGGTGATTCCGAGCTGGACGGTGTCGGCTTTTGTGTTGCTGAAGAGATCCTGAACCGGTTGGCTGGAGTGCATCCCACAGTGTCGCGGAGTAGTTCGTTTGCCTTTCAAGGACC
The DNA here is from genome assembly GCA_028285365.1 of Thermoanaerobaculia bacterium. Lineage (GTDB taxonomy): Bacteria > Acidobacteriota > Thermoanaerobaculia > Multivoradales > Multivoraceae > JANQPS01. The sequence continues at coordinate 12,594 of JANQPS010000466.1, forward strand.
GGATGTCAGGGCACAGGCACTGAGGCTGGGTGCCAGGTTCCTTCTGGAGGGCAGCGTTCGGATCGCGGGAAACAGGTTGTTGATCAACGCACAGCTGGTCGACTGCTCGCGTGACGATCATCTTTGGGCTCAGTCCTTTGTCTCTGGGCCAAGTGGTGACGTCGAGGAGTTACGTGAGACGGCCGCTTCGATTGTCGGATCCATCCAACAGCTTTTCTGGACTCACACCTGGGAGCCTGGCAGCGCCGAGTGGTACGTGAAGCGCCGGACCCGGCAAGACAACGCTCGGGCGCTGGAGCTGTTCCAGGTCGCCGCGGAGCGTGCGCCCGGTCGTTCCGACTTTCTGGTGTGGCAGCTGGTCTGCCTGAAGCAGCAGCTCGTCGAGGTATGGGCGGACGCTCCGGTGGCTACCGTGGGCACTATGGTTGATCTCGCGAACAAGCTACTCCAGCAGGACTCGGGCTATTGGAACAGCCACTGCGGAGCGGGCCTGGCGCACTCAGTCTCAGGTGACAGAGACTCTTGGCTTCGATGCTGGGAGCGGGCGGCTCAGCTCAGTGGCAGTCTGCCGCTTACCGTTGGTTCCCTCAGTCACGCCAAAGGCCTGCTGGGGCGATTCGAGGAAGCAGAGGAGGGTCTTGTTCGCTCCATGACGGCAAGTCCCGATGACTACCTGTATCCCCGCTGGGCGACTGCGCTCGCCGAGACCAGGATCGCGTGGGGTCGGTACGACGAAGCTGTCGAAGCCGCAGATGAAGCCATCGAGCGCAACGCGAACGACTTCTACGGCTCGATCACCACGGCCTTCCAAGCGAAGGCGGTCGCTTTCGCTCACAAGGGTCGCATTGCCGATGCGCGAGGCATGCTTGTCCAAGCGACTACTCTTCGACCCGGTCTCAAGGCTAGCTGGGTGAACGTTGTGTTCGCCTCGGCTCTGCCTGAGATTCGAGCTCACTACCTCGATGGCCTATTGGCTGCCGGCATCGAGAACGATCTCTAGTCACTGGGCGGATAGGCTCAGATCGAAGACCGGCGACCAGCCGCCCCGAAGGTCCGGGCGGCCGGGCACCGATAGCCACTGGAGCGGACTCTAGGACCGCGGCCCCCGATCGACGAGGAACAGATCTCGCTGGAGCCCGCGAACGTCGCTGTTGCGCTCGATGATGCGTCTCAGCGTCTGGTCCTCGACCATGTCGATCATGTCGCCCGGGAGGATGTGCTCGTACCAGAAGCTGTCGCCGTCTCGCAGCCGTTCGAACTGGTCGACGAGAATGGCTCTGAACGTCTCGCCGACCATGGCTCCTCGAACGTGCTCCTCGGCGAGTCCACCGACCCAGAGATCGATGTTGTCGACGGAGCCGTAGGTGTCGCGTAGCTGTTGTTGCGTGGAGCGATCGGAGGTGACGTCTTCGAAACGACGGTGCGGGCGAAGACCGTACGCTTCGCGCGTCTGGTTGTAGCTCGCCAGGCCGTGGTCGCGCCCGCGCTGGATGTTGAGCGAGGCGAGGTCGAAGCCACCGGCTCCTGGAGGACCGAAGAGAAAGTTGCGCACGTCGTCGACGATCTCGAGATCGACTTCGCGAGCGCGCTGCTGGGCGAGTCCTCGGATCATGGTCTCTAGCGCTGGAGACGCGAGGAGCGAAGGGTTGAAGAAGGCGTCGGCGAGCGCCAGCGGTCCTTCGGGAGACTCGCTGCCGTCCGCTTCGAGCCTGAGGATAGAGCTCGACAGCATGGTGTGACCGACGCGATAGGCGGCGGTTGCGAACTCGTTGGCGATCGATGGATCGGTGGTCGGCGAATAGCCTCTGTAGGGCGACAGGGCATCGTCGCCGAGCAGGACGGGCAGGAACTCTCGATAGGTGATCGCCTGCATCTCGGCGCCGACGAGAAGTCGCGTCAGCTGGTAGATCTCCTCACCCACAAGATCGGGATTCGACGCCGCGATCTCGGCTGCCCAGTGATTGTGCTCCCGCACGAAGAGGAGGTGCATGGCAGTGAGCGTGACCTGCTCGTTGGCTCGGAAGTCGCCGGCCAGGAAGAACTCGTCCGAGTTCGATGGAGCGTTGGGTAGGCCCTGGGTGTTGAAGGGCAAAAGGTCTCCGTCGCTGGTTGCGAGTCGCCCGGTGCCGTCGAGGGTCCTCAGTGCTCGAGCGCGCTCGGAATCCGAGCCGTAGACGTTGGAAGCGTCGATGAATGCGGTGATTTCGTTGACCTGCTGGCGGATGCCGCTCGCATCGTGCTCGTAGCTCGAACGTTCGAGCGGAATCTCCTGGGTTCCCAGCCCGGCCGGATCGAACCAGCGATCGCCAGCCGGGACGGCGATGTTGAAGTTTTCGGCTGGCTCCGCGATCGGTGTCAAGGTGATGTCGTGATCGAGGAACTGGCCCCACAGCCAGAGGAGATCGCTGGCTCTCGAGTCGTTTTCAGTGGGCTCGATTTCTTCCATGCAGACATTGCTGATCTGTCTTGCGGTGGGCCGCGTCGATCCCGATGGTGTGTCGAGCCCATCGGCGTAGTCGGCTGGAGAGAGACGGAGGAACTCGATACCGGCAGCGCCCCACTGTGGGTTGTCGACGTTGTTCCCGACGCCGTCGATCGAACGATAGACCGAGCCCAAACTGGCTGGATCGAACTCAGGCCGGTCGCGTCGCCGATTGGCTTCTCGGCGCGGATTGTTGGGCGAGCGCTGGTCGTCCGCCTGCTCGCCACGCTCCGGAGCGGGGAGCTGCTGGCCCTGTTGAGCTACGGACGGTCGAGGCACGGCAGTGGCTATCGCGAGGAGGCTGATACCCAGGCTGCCCAAGCTAAGCAAGCGATGTCTGGTCATGGAATCTCTCCTTGGTGGTCGACTTTGGTGTCGAGGTTGTCGTCGAGCTGTCGTCGCTTCGGCTGAGTCGCCGCGACACCGAGCGGTGGGGCAACCTATGTGCCAATACGCATAAGCTCGACTGAACGCCAGGAAAGTCAAGGGGTTGTTGGCGAGGGGGTTGGCGTGTGGTGCCTCGGTGGACCGTCAGGAGACTGCAGAATCCGCACCCCGCAGGTGCGAGTTCCGCAGCATCGGAGAGGCGCTGAGCGACCAGGACCCAGGGGAATCAGGTAGCTGGCTTGGCAGCGCTTTCGCTACGTAGTTGCTCAGTGACTCTGCCGATCACAGTCAGGTAGCTCTAGCTCGGCGAGGTCCATGAGCTGGGTGTGTAGGCACACCAGGGTCCGAATCAGCACCGGAAGCTGTGAGAATCAGAGGGGATGTCGAAACTGCTGGAGTCGGGTTTGCTGCTGCGTTGGGGGCTCGTGCTGATCGCGGTCATGTTGTCCGCGGCGCTCATCACGAACTCGGTGCTCAGCTACAGGAACGTCGATCGCGCGGCGACCTCTCTCGCCATGGCCGAAGGCGAGTCCCTGTTTCGCGAAGTCGAAGCGCGGTTGGCGGCTCTTCGCGGCCCGGTGACGTCCGCACAGCTCGAGTGGATGCTCGAGGCTGCCGACAATCTCCACGGTCTGGCGGTCGTCAGTGATCGCGCCGGTGAGCTGGCGAGCGCTGGCGAGGTGGCAGAGTGGTCCGGTTCACTTCCGCCGCCACCGGGTGGAGCGTTCGTGAACCTCCGCACGACGCGCGCTGTCTTCATCAAGGGCCTTCGGGATCGCCCGCCACCCAGGCGTGGCCCAGGGGACGAGAGGCGTAGACGACGAAGAGAGACCCGTGGGGAGCGCGACGAGGGTCGTCCGCCGCGAAGACCACCCATGCCCCATCATCTGGTGATGGTCTTCGAGCCAGAGCTCGCCGATCAGTCGCGCGCAGCTGCGATCCAGAATGTCGTGTTGGGAGGCATGGCTTCGGGGGCGTCGCTGATCGCGGCAGGTTTCATCTGGCGTCTGCTCGTTCAACGAGAGAGGCTACAGCAGCGTCGACACGAGGAGGGCACCCTGAGGACTCTCGGCGAGATGTCGGCGGTGCTGGCGCACGAGATCAGAAACCCGCTCGCGTCCCTCAAGGGCAACGCTCAACTCTTGACGGAGCGGCTGCCAGCCGAGTCGGCCGAGCACCAGAAGGCGCTCCGACTGGTTTCGGAGGCGACGAGGCTGGAACGGCTCAGTACCGACCTCCTCGAGCTCGCTCGTTCCCAGGAGCCTTCGAGGTCGACCACCAACGTCAAGAACCTGATCGAGCAGGCTGTAGAGGTGGCTGGCGTGCCGGGCGTGAAGATCGTCGCCTTCGAGGCGCCCGAGAGCTGGCGAGTCGACGCAGATCGAATCCAGCAGGTGCTCGTCAATCTGATCCGCAACGCCCACCAGGCCAATCTCAAGCAGGCCAATCTCAAGCAGGCCCATGTCGATCAGGTCAGCGTCCAAGAGACCCGTGTGTCAGAGGAGGCCACCACCCAAGCGGACGTGACTGTGGGCGCCCAAGAGTCGCGCGGCGTGCTCCACCTCGCAGTTCTCGACCGGGGCCCTGGCGTCGACGACGATGTGGCCTCGAGGATTTTCGAGCCTTTTTTCACGACTCGGACTCAGGGAACGGGCCTCGGCCTGGCCGTCTCGCGCCGGATCGTCGAGATGCATGGTGGTGAGATCACCGCCTCGCCCCGCGAAGGCGGAGGATCTGTCTTTGCCGTGAAGCTACCCGAGGATGCTGCGCCGTGACTCGAATCCTGGTGGTCGACGATGAGGTCGGAATTCGTGAGTTTCTCGTCGATGCCTTGTCGACGGGCTCGTTTGTCGTCGAGTCTGCGGACTCTGCGGAAGTGGCTCTCCTGTCGCTGCGTCGGCGGGCGTACGACCTCCTGATCACCGACCTCCGGATGCCGGGTCTCTCTGGTCTGGAACTGCTGAGCCAGGCGCGCCACGAACAGCCCGAGCTGGAAGTCATCGTCCTCACGGCTCACGGCTCGGTCCAGTCAGCGGTCGAAGCCATGCGCCTGGGTGCTTTCGACTATCTCCAGAAGCCCGTCGAGAGTCCGGAAGCGCTGCGTCTCGTCGTCGACCGTGCCCTCGAACGTCGCTCACTGCTGCGGAGTCAGGCGGGTCGAGAGCGAGATTCGGAACTGCCAGTGCTCTCGTACGGCGACCCGGCGATGGATCCGGTGCTCCGCGCCATCGACAAGGTGGCGCCAACCGAGACGACGGTACTTCTGGAGGGAGAGAGCGGTACCGGAAAAGAGGTCGCGGCGAGAACGCTGCATGCGCTCAGTAATCGTCGTGGCGGACCCTTCATCGCTCTCAACTGTGCCGCCGTCGCGGATACGTTGATCGAGAGCGAGCTCTTCGGGCACGAGAGGGGAGCCTTCACGGGAGCGACGAGCGCTCGACGAGGACGCTTGGAGCTGGCTTCGGGAGGGACCTTCTTTCTCGACGAGATCGGTGAGCTGAAGTCGGAACTGCAGGCGAAGTTGCTGCGTGTTCTCCAGGAAAAGGAGTTCGAGCGAGTCGGAGGAAGTCGCACGATGAGCTCTGACGTCCGGTGGATCGCCGCGACCAATCGTGACCTGGAGGCGGAGGTGGAACGAGGACGGTTCCGCGAGGATCTCTACCACCGCATTGCGGTGTTTCCGATCGGTTTGCCGCCGCTGCGGGAGCGTCGTGAGGACATTGCACCACTCGCCGAGACCCTGCTCGGCCGGATCGGAGCTCAGCTGGGCCGTCCTCGATTGAGACTCACGTCGGAAGCCGCGGAAGCGATCCAGGATGCGTTCTGGCCGGGCAACGTCCGTGAGCTTTCCAACGCACTCGAACGAGCCGCCATCCTCACCAGCGGCTCGAGTATCGGTTTGGCCCACCTGACCCTTCGAGAGGGCTCGGAATCGACGTCGCGTGATGACGGTGCCGTGCGGTCGTTGGAGGAAGTGGAGCGCGAGGCGATCGTGCGGGCGCTTCAGGCAGTCGACGGGAATCGGCGTCAGGCCGCCGAGATTCTCGGCATCGGCCTGAGGACTCTCTACGACAAGCTCAAGCGCTACGATCTTCAGTAATCAGATCTTCAGTAACCCGAGGAGCTACTGAATGAACCACCTTGTCTCGTTGTCCGGCAGGTCATCGTGTGCGCGTCTGATCGCGTTCCTGGTGGTCGTTCTGATCACGGTGGCGCTCAGCACGGGCTGCCTGCAGAGAACCTCGGTCGACCCCGAGCTCGATCGCCTGTCCGCCATTGCCGAGCGCGTCACGATCATGAGGGATGACTTCGGTGTTCCACACGTCTACGGAAAGACCGACGCCGACGCCGTGTTCGGGCTGCTCTACGCCCAGGCCGAAGACGACTTCCGGCGCATCGAGCGCAACTACACGTGGGCGGTCGGAAGGCTTGCCGAGGCGGAGGGCGAAGGTGCTCTCTTCAGCGACTTGCGAGCTCGCCTGTACATGACGATCGATGAAGCCAAGGCGCATTACGACTCCTCCCCGCCCTGGCTCAAAGAGCTCTGCGTGGCGTTTGCCGACGGTCTGAACTACTACCTCGCGACTCATCCGGAGGTGGTTCCCGAGGTCATCGAGCGCTACGAGCCATGGATGCCGATGTTCTTCTTCGAAGGCTCGATCGGCGGTGACATCGAGCAGATTCCGCTGGGAGGTATCGAGGCCTTCTATGGTCGCGACGAGTCCATCGACATGGCCGCTCTGCGGGAGGCCAGAGCGCCCAGATTCGGCTACGACCACCATCTCGGCTCCAATGGTTTTGCGATTGCCGGTGAGCACACCCTCTCGGGAGACGCCTTGCTGCTCATCAATCCGCACACCACGTTCTTTTTTCGCGGCGAAGTCCACGTCGTGAGTGAAGAAGGTCTCAATGCCTACGGTGCCGTGACCTGGGGACAGTTCTTCGTCTACCAGGGGTTCAACGAAGACACGGGCTGGATGCACACGTCGACCCGCGTGGACTTCATGGACGAGTTCCTCGAGGAGATCGTCGATCGAGATGGCGAGCTGTTCTACCGCTACGGAGAAGAGCTCAGGCCGGTCGAGGTTTCCGAGGTCACCCTTCGCTACAAGGACGGTGAGTCGCTCGCGGAGCGCACCTTTCCTACGTACCGTACCCATCATGGACCCATCACTCACAAGCTCGGTGAGCGGTGGGTGGCGACGAAGATCAACTGGAATCCGCCAAAGGCGCTCGAACAGTCGTTCGTCCGCACCAAGCAGGCCGGCCTGGACGGCTTCAACGAGATGATGGAGATCCGCACCAACTCGTCGAACAACACGGTGTACGCGGATTCGAGCGGCAACATCGCGTACTACCACGGCAACTTCGTACCGCGGCGCGACCCTACCGTCGACTACTCCGAGCCGGTTGACGGCAGTGACCCCGGAACCGATTGGCAGGGGCTCCACGAGCTCGGCGAGATCGTCACCGTCACGAATCCCGAGAACGGCTGGGTTCAGAACTGCAACTCCACGCCGTTCACTTCAGCTGGCGAGTTCAGTCCCAAGGCGAGCGACTATCCTGCCTACATGGCGCCAGATCCGGAGAACTACCGGGGCATTCACGCCGTGCAGGTGCTCGAAGAGCTCGACGGCAGCTCCGACCTGACGCTCGACGGCCTCATCGAGATGGCCTACGACCCGTACCTTCCTGGCCTGGCGGTTCTCGTGCCATCGCTCGTCCAGGCGTACGACGCCTCAGGTGGCGATGAAGCGTTGGCCTCGGCGATCGACGCGCTGCGCACCTGGGACTTCACGGTGTCCGTCGATTCTGTGGCGATGACGCTGGCGCACTTCTACGGCATGCAGTTCAGGCAAGACGGAGCCAACCCTGACGGACTGCGCGGTATGGCGCAGGTCGAGTGGTTCGCCAACTCCTCGGCGCGCGACGAGCGTCTGCGGATCTTCAGAGCCACCCTCGAGAAGCTCGAAGAAGACTTCGGCAGCTGGCAAACCCCGTGGGGCGAGGTCAATCGCTTTCAGCGCCTCAGTGGAGATATCGATCTGAGCTACGACGACACCGCGCCGAGTCTTCCGGTCGGAATGGCGTCCGGAGACTGGGGTGCGCTCGCGTCGTTCCGGGCGCGGCAGAGGGCCGGCACCAAGCGCATCTACGGTTCGTCTGGCAACAGCTTCGTCGCCGTCGTGGAGTTTGGCGAGCGCCTGAAGGCGAAGACCCTACTGGCGGGTGGTCAGAGCGGTGATCCGCAGTCTCCGCACTTCGACGACCAGGCGGAGCGTTACGCCAACGTCGAGTTCAAGGACGTGGCCTACTACCGGGAAGATGTCGAGGCGCGGGCTGTGAGCACGTACCGTCCGGGGGAACGGTAGGTCTTGCGGACGATGTTTGGGGGTTGGTGTTTGGGGTCGCGAGGAGCCATGCGACGAGTCGAGTCGCGGACAAGCAGGGACCGTGGCGACTAGCGAGTATGGTCAGCTCGTCGGCAACTGCGGATGACAGTGCTGCGGGTCTCTCCGACGGACAGGTTGTGGTCGGCGGACTGATCTGGGACGAGGTCCCTCCTGCGTGCCGGCCGCAGAGCACGCGCGATCGAACGTAGCGACCGGCACTCCGTCGGGATGACATCAGCTCTCTTGGGGGCCGCGCACGGAGACCACTTCTCTGCGTTACTCGTCTTGGAGTTGCGGAGCAACTCCCAAGCAACCCGAAGGGTTGCCAGCCTCAATCAACCAACACGTTAGACGTCATCCCGGAGTTGCGAAGCAACTCCCAAGCTAGCCGAAGGCTAGCCAAGCCACTGTTCGATGAGCGACGACAGGACGGGCAACGTCACGGGGCCGGCGTCGAGGACGGCGTCGTGAAAGCTGCGCAGGTCGAAGGCCTCGCCGAGCTCCTCTTCGGCGCGCTTGCGGAGCTTGCGGAGTTCGATGTTGCCGATCTGGTAGATGAGGGCCTGGCCCGGCCAGCCGATGTAGCGATCGACTTCGGCAGCGATGACGTCGCGCGGCAGGACCAGTGAGTCACACATCGTGTCGATGGCCCGGTCACGGCTCCAGCCGTGCCAGTGGATGCCAGTGTCGACGACCAGTCGCAAGGCTCTCCAGAGCTCGGACTCGTAGCGGCCGTACAGCTGCACGGGAGTCTCGTAGAGCCCCATGTCTTCACCGAGGCTTTCGCAATAGAGCGCCCAGGCTTCCAACATGACGTGGTAGTGGTGAAAGCCATGTCGTCTGAACTCGGGCAGCTGATCGTCTTCCTGCATGAGAGCCAGATGCATCAGGTGACCTGGCCACGCTTCGTGGAGCGTGAACGGTCGCAGCATGTAGAGCGGACAACGGCTGGGAATGCTGTTGAGCCAGAAGATTCCGGGCCGAGATCGGTCGGCCGGGTTCGGCTGGGCGTAGGCCGGGGGCATCAACTCCGACATGGCGTCGTTCATGCTCTCGATGCCGTACGTGATCCTTGGAATTCGACCGAAAAACGCGGGGATGAGCTTGTCGACCCGTTTGGCAAAACTCTCGGCTTCGTAGCGAAGCTGATCTCCGGAAGTGGCCAGATGCACAGGGTCTTCGAGGGAGCGACGGAAGCCTTCGACATCACCGTCGAACTCCGTTCTCCCGACGATCTCGGCCATGATGGCTTCGATGCGGGCGGCCTCTTCCAGACCGAGCTGATGGATGGCTTCAGGCTCCAGGTCGAGGGTCGTCTGGCTGGAGACAAAGTGGCGATAGAGCTCCTCACCGCGATGAGTGCCGCGGCAACCGAGGTCGTCTCGCGCCGTGTCGCCGAGCGGGCCGACGAGGAATTCTGCGAACTGAAGGAAGGCCGGCTGGACCTCATCCCGGGCGACGTCCAGTGCCCGTTGCTCCCAGCGCTCGACCAGGCCACGTTGGGTACTCCGCGCGCGCTCGAAAGGCCCCAACCAGGCTTGTTGTTCGGGTGGAGCCTCCAACGTCGCGCGAATGTTCTGCGCGGTTTTCTCGAGCACCAGTCGCGGGTACCGATGCCCGAGCTCCTGCCCGGCGGTCAGGCCTTCTCTGATGTCGGCCAACCATCGAGGTAGGGACCGAAGCCGCTCGACGTAGAGTTCTGTCCCCTCGTCGTCGCGCAGGGCCACTGAATTGGCGAACTGGGACGCGATGACGACCGGACTGCTCGGAAAGAGGCTCGGATAGAGGTGAGCGTCGATCTCGAATTCGCGCCGCGTGGAATGGAGCTGATGTCGGAGCAGAGACAGGTTTGCCTTCTGGAGGTCGCTTGGTGGCTCGTCACCGTTTGCGAACGCTCGCTCGATGGAGTCGACTTCGGCTAGCTGATCGTTGGCCTGGCGAGCCCGACGCTCGTAGTCGGAGGGAGCCTCGAAGGCGATCAGAGGTTCGTCGTTCGGGACCCCAGCCAGAAACGCGAGAAGAGGCCACTCTTCGCAGTGAGACGTCCAGTACTGCTCCATGAGATCGTCGAGTCGTTTCGCGGGTTGCGTCATAGGCCGTTGGCTCTCAATCAGATGTTCGACCAGGTGGTCGACCAGAGGTCGGATCGCTGAAGGAGAAAGTATCTCAGGCGCGGGCCGGTTCACTCGCGATCGATTGGACCACGTGTGAACGCTTTGTGGGCACGAGTCGTTGGCGTCCGCACGAGGTCCATACGCAGGGAGCGGGAGTACGGGTCGTTCGCTCCTCGAGGCGCGACTCTCGGGTGCTAGCCGAAGATCAGGATCAAGTAGCCGTTGGCGACCATGTGCATCACGACGGCCACGACGAATCCGTAGCGCATCCTGACGTAGCCGAAGATCGAGGCGCTCACCAGTTGAGGGAGCACGATGATCGGGACGAACGGAAGGTGATCGAGTGACAGATTGGTGTAGCGCGGCAGGTGTCCCAGTCCGAACGCGAGCACGCTGAGCCAGTAGACGAGAGGGAAGCGTGCCGAGTAGAGCCGGCCGAGCACTCGAGGGACTCCGGGGCTGCGCAGCAGCGCGTACGCGCCGAGCGCGGTGACGATCCCGGCTCCTACTCGCGCGGCGACGTGGTCGGTGAGGTTGTGCGTCAGCGTGTCGGAGAGGAACCCGGAGACGACGAAGTAAGCGAGCGTACCGGCGGAGACTGCGAGTGTCGCGGTTCGCAAGCGCAGTGGCAGGCGAAACGCCAGCTCATCGAGCAAGGGGGCGAAGAGGCCGGCGATGAGGAGTTTGTGGCCGCGAGACCACTGGCCGATCTCCCCGTGGCTGAGCGCGTTCTCGAGATCGACCATGAGGTCGAACTCTTCCAGGAGGGCCATGGGCAAGACCGCCAGTACAGAGAGGACTTCGCCAGCGACGAAGAGGGCCACGAGCGCTGCGATCGCGGATCGCCAGGAGACGGTCTCGATCTCGGCACGGGGCCGGACGAGGAAGGCGAACACGTCTCGGACCTGAGAGGCGTAGAAACGCGGATCGATCAGCTGCAAGCCGTCACGCAAGAGGCGGTCCTCCGTAGACAGGCGCAGTTCAGTCTTCGCCTGTGTGGACAAGAGACGCCGGAGGAGATTTGGTCCTTACCGAACGGGTCCCAGCGCACACGCTGACGGGATCGATGACGCGACGTCCGTTGTCGTTCGCGACTCGAGGAGGTGGGTCAACGGTCTGAAAACGTTCCCGCGTGGTACTAGAGTGGGCGTCTTCCGGTACAGCGGGGCTGGTCGCTGCAGTGAGTAGCAAACCGCCAGAGCCGGCGCGCCATCGATCATGAGTGACGAACGCTACACATCTCCGAACTCGGAGCTCTACGGCCTGCGCTGCCGGTCGTGTGGGGCGCCTTGCTCGCTGGACCAGCCATGCGAAACGTGCGGAGCCGCGCCGGCTGACGACACCGCAAGACGGGCCTTGCTGCTTCATCGCGACCGTCTGAGGCGTATCCACCAAAAGGCGAGGGCGGTTGCAGGCATGACCGCGATCGCCGGAGCCGAGGACCAAGGCGAAGTCATCACGCGGGCCCTCGGGGCGGTTGTGCTCCCGGCAGTGGGCTTGCCGTTCGTGGCGCTGCTTCTCGTCGGGAATGACCTGCTTTCGTGTCTTCCGGCGTTGGGGATCCTGGCAGTTGCCCTGGTGTGGACCTGGATCGCAGCGCGCAAAGCGTTGAAGCAGGTCGGGCAGCTCGTCGACAGCGCTCGTGGTGACTCTTTTGGCGTGGTGCAGTCGTTGCTCCAGACCGAGACCGTGCAGTGCCCTTCTTGCGGCGGTTTTGTCGCGCTGCTGGCGCTGTCGGTGGCTGACGGCGTTCCGTGCCCGTGGTGTTCGGTCGAGCTGGTGGCACCGGGCCACGAGGCTGACGCCGAGCACTCGAGGGCGGTCGAGGCTCTCCAGGGGCTCGAAGACCAGGCGCGGGCCGCTTTCGCCGAGCGCAGGAACAGTTCGAGTACGGGCGTTGACGACCGGTTTACGGGCCGTTCTGGTTTCGACGGACGTACCGGCGTCTTCAGTGGCGTTCATGAAGGCCAGGACATGTGGTACGGCTACGACCTTGTGGATGGTGACTTCGTCGGGCGGACCGAGCTGATGTCGCCGGGCCTGAGTGAGAGACGGTGGCTGCTGGTCGCGCCGGACGACGAAGAGTCCATGAAAGCGCTCGCCCGGGCATGGCAGGTTGCGCTGCCCTCGGTCCAGGTGATGGACGGCGTGGAGCCTGCGAGGGTCGCGGCGGGGAAGCGGACTCTCGACGTGTACTCGGATGGTGCCCAAGACGAGTCTGCCTCGGAGCTACATGATCTCGGACGGATCTCGGGCGCTCTCGAACAGCTCGACGACGGGGACGCCGTGGTGATCGATCGGGCCGGAGTCTCCATCTGGACCCTGCAGGCCGGTCGGGCCGGTGTGGTGCTCGATGCGGGAGCGCAGATTGCGTCGTCGTTGGCCCCTCGCTAGCGAGGTGGTCCCCTTGGGAGCGTTCGCGATGCGCGGACCACCAGTCTCCGAAGATCGGCAGACTCTCGAGTCTTTTCCGACAAGCCGAAACCTGGGCGATGCTCTCGCGTAGCAGCCTCGAGAACGTTCTCCTCCCTCGCTATGCCAGTTAGGCGAGCGATCGAAGGTCAAGCCTAAGGAGCTGATATGCACACTCCCCGATCCCACGTGACCCGTCGTGTCGTCTCGACGATGACCTTGGTGACCTGTTTCCTCCTGGTTTCGATTCCTGCGTTCAGCAGCAGTATCAGTGAGCGTTTCGACGTCTCACCAGGTGGATTGCTGGTACTCGAGGCTGAAGGAGCCAAGATCGAGATCCTGCCCGGATCGAGCCGAGAGGTGACACTCGACCTCGAACGACGTGGATCGAGCACCAAGCCGATCGAAGACGACTACGACCTCCAGTTCTCACAGGACGGTGATGTGGTCACCTTGATCATCGAGCGCAAGCGCGGATCGTCCTGGCTCAATTGGAGCTGGAAAGAGCGCGGCGTGGAAGCGACCGTCAGGGTCCCGGTGCGCTTCGACGCTCGCGTCAAGTCATCCGGGGGCTCGGTGCAGCTCCAGGAGCTCCAGGGTGACGTCGACATCCGCAGCTCTGGTGGCTCCATTGGCGTCGGTGAGGTCGATGGCCAGATGGACCTCGAGAGCTCCGGCGGCTCGATTCGAATCGCTGCGGTCACGGGTGATGCACAGATCCAGAGCTCGGGAGGCTCGATCACCATCGAGCGTGCCGGTGCCGCGGTGGACGCATCGACCTCGGGCGGCTCGATCAAGGTCGAAGAGATCTCGGGTCCGTTACGTGCCTCGACGTCCGGCGGGAGCGTGCGAGCCAACTTGACCGAGACGCCTGGTAGCGACAGCGAGCTGAGGACGTCGGGCGGCAGCATCGAGGTGCGTCTGGCAAGCCACGTAGCGGTCGACATCGACGCCCGTGCCTCGGGCGGTTCGGTCAGCGATCGGATTGGCGTCGACGCCACGACCAAGTCGAAGGGGCGTCTCGTGGGCACCGTCGGTGGTGGAGGTCCCCGGATGGTGTTGCGCAGCTCGGGTGGCAGCGTTCGCCTCGTCAGCGAGTAGCACCGCGCGCGACTCGTTCGCAGGCCGATTCGCCGATTCGCAGGCACTTCTGGCGGCGAGGGAGAGGTGGATCGGCGGGCTCGACTATGATCCCGCCGTTTCGCACAATGCCCCATTGGAGGTGCACCCGTGACCCAGCCAGAGCATCTACGCCTCGAGGTCGAAGGCGGTATCGCGACACTCACGATCGATCGCCCCGAGAAGAAGGGAGCGATTACCTACCAGATGCTGTTCGACTTCGTCGGGCTGGTTCGCGAGGTTGCCGAGCGCGATGACGCCCGGGTCCTGATTCTCACCGGTACCGACGGCTGCTTCTGCGCCGGTACCGACCTTGCCAATCTCGAGACCATTCCGGGCAAAGAGCGCGGGGTGCGGGGTGAAGCTCACGAAGAAGACGTCTGGTGGCCGCTCGTCGCCTGTCCGAAGCCCGTGATCGCGGCGATCGACGGGCCGGCGGTGGGAATGGGAGCCGAGTTCAGTAGTCAGTGTGACGTGCGGATTGCGACACCCAGAGCACGGTTTGCCTGGAACTTCGTGCATCGCGGGCTCGTGCCGGACACCGGGGCCGGATCCTGGTTGCTGCCGCGTCTCCTGGGACCGCAGCAAGCTCTTCGGCTGCTGTACTCCGGTGACTTCCTGAGCGCCGACGAAGCCCTCGAAGCCGGCTACGTCGCCCAGATCGTCGAGCCTGAACAGCTGGCAGAGCGTGCCCGTGAGCTGGCGATGTCGTTTCTGCAGGGTTCACCCTTCTCCCAGAAGCGCATCAAGGAGCTCGTTTATCAGGGCATGACCCGCAGCGTGGAAGAGCACATGGGCGCTCACGTCGAGGCTCTCAAGGAGTGTTTCGCCTCCGAAGACCATCAGGAGGGCGTGCGCTCGTTCCTCGAGAAGCGGCCGCCACGGTTCGTCGGTCGTTGAGAGACCGACCGGCCTGTGGCTGGTGGTCGCGGTAGGCGTCGATAGCGCCTAGGTCGCGTTCCGCGCCTTCATGTCGGCGATGAAGGCGTCGGCCTCGGCGATCGACGCCTGCATCTCCTCGACGAGTGTCGCAACGTCGAGCTCGAGCTCCTGCACTGTGGTTTGCAGTGAACCCAGGGCGCGAGCGTTGAGGTTGTGTTTGAGGAACAGAACCTGATCGTGGAGCTTGTCGAGCACCGGATCCATGGGCTCGGCGGCTTCCTTCATGACAGTGACGAGGTCCTCGTAGCGGCGCTTCGTTGCCGACCACTCACGCTCCGACTCAGCTCGCAGCGCGTCGCTGCTGTACTGACCGATTTCGTCCTTCCACTCAGCAAAGAGCGAGCGGGCGACGTTCTCGACCTTGCGAATGCGGTCGTGAACCTCTTCGGCTCGCGCCGAGCTCTTGTCGTAGGTCTTGAGGACCTTCTTGTACATCGACTCGAGCTCGCCGCCGTCGTAGGACACGACCGCCTGGAACTGTTCCAGCGCGTCCTGGAACTGCTCCTGTGCGTCTTCCTGTGCTTCCTTGACGCTGTCGACGCGCGAGACCAGCAGCTCTCGCTTCTCGATGCCGATCTTCTCCAGCGCCGCGAAGTAGCGGTCGCGCACCCTGTTACAGGAGGTCGCACCGATCAGAATCAACAGGGCGGCCGCGAGCGTGGCCGCTCGACGAGCCTGGAGCCCGAAGTCGAGCTGCTGCCGGAAGCTCTCAGAGCTATTCGTGTTCATCGCGCGGTCGCCCTTTGATTAGAGAAGGACTGCCTCAGCTAGAGCTGATTCGGGAAACTTAGGTCAGCCCTGGTCGCGCAGCATCCGTCTCAGGATCTTCCCCGAGGCGGACTTGGGAATCTCGTCGATGAACTCGACGAGACGAAGCTGCTTGTAGGTCGCCACCTCGCTCGCCACGAAGCTCTTGATGTCGTCTTCGCTGGCTTCGGCGCCCGGCTTGAGAGTGATGAAACCCTTGGGCAGCTCGCCAGCTTCGTCGTCGGGAATGCCGATGACTGCGGCATCAGCCACCGCCGGGTGCGTCACCAGGAGAGCCTCCAGCTCGGCCGGGGGCACCTGGAAGCCTTTGTACTTGATGAGCTCCTTCAGACGGTCGACGATCGTGAAGTGACCGTCGGCATCGATGTGGCCGATGTCGCCGGTGTGCAGCCAGCCATCGTCGTCGATCGTGGTCTTCGTCGCCTCTTCGTTGTTGAGATAGCCGGGCATGACCTGCGGGCCGCGGACCCAGATCTCGCCGTCTTCGTCCTGGCCCAGGTCGGCGCCGGTCTCGGGGTCGACCACTCGGCACTCGGTGTTGGGAATGAGCAGGCCGATGGTTCCGGGCTTGTAGTGGCCTTTGGGCGTCGAGTGACTGACCGGCGAGAGCTCGGTCATTCCGTAACCCTGAACGACTTCACAGCCGAGACGCTCCGAGGCTTCGGAGGCCAGCTCGGCGCCGAGAGGTGCTGCGCCCGAGAACAGTGATTCCAGAGACGAGAGATCGAAGTTGTCGACGAGCGGATGTTTCGCGAGCGCGAGCACGACGGGTGGCACGACGAAGCCGCGCTTGATCTTGTGGTCCTGACAGAGCGTCAGGAACTGTTCGAGGTCGAAGCGAGGCATGGTCACGACCTTGCCGCCCTGGGCGAGCGCTCCGTTCATCAGGACCTGCATGCCGTAGATATGGAAGAACGGGAGAAACGACAGCACGGTCTCACCGTCGTCGACTGGCATGAGCGCCTCGCACTGGGCGAGATTTGCGACCAGGTTGTGATGGGTGAGCATGACGCCCTTAGACAAACCCGTGGTTCCCGACGAGTAGGGCAGAGCGACGAGATCGTCGATCTTGCGCTCCACCTGAGCTGCCAGGGGTTGGCCAAACAGGCTGCTGGCCGGGCTCAGGTCGCTTTCGTCGAGAGTGAAGATCTCTTCGACGTTTGTGCCTTCCGCGGCTTCTTTGGCGACGTCGGCAAACAGGCTGATGGTGACCAGGAGCTTTGCGTTCGAGTCCTTCAGCTGATGCTTGACTTCGCCGGCGGTGTAGGTGGGATTGACGGTCGTGACGATGCCGCCGGCATAGGCGGTGCCGTGAAACACGACGGCGTACTCAGGAACGTTGGGCGCCATGATGGCCACGACGTCGCCTGGAGCAAAGCCGCGCGCCTGGAGTCCACCCGCGAAGGAGCGAATGGCGCCGGAGAGCTCGGCGTAGGTCATCGTCCGTCCACTGGGGCCATCGACGAGGGCCGGCTGGTCCGCCAACCGCTCCGCGTGACGGAGGACGAAGTCCGTGAGGGTGATCTCCGGGATCTCGACTTCGGGGAAGGGACTCTTGTGAATCATGTGGACTCCAGCGGTTGGCTCGTACTCGGGTCGTACGGTGAGAATCGATGAGCTAGCTCGGTGAGAGCTGTGCAGGCCAAAATGGCCGCCAAGTCTAGCGGGTGAGCGCCCTGGTGTGGCGCGAGCGTGGTGACGATCGGAGCGGTCGCGAGGCCCTGAGAGCGCCTACGGCGAATCGGCTCTCGAGATAGCGAGGGCCTCGCCGTAGTCGGCCAGTCCGCAGACTGGTGTCACGCGCTCTCGCCACTGCTCCTCGAGTGCGTCGAGGGTTTGCTGAGACAACGTGAAGGCGCTCTTGTCGACTTCGCCTTTGACCTTCGCCGACTCGGAGCCCGGGGGGAGGCCGAGACGCGTTTCGCTCAAGGTCCGCATCCCCAGATCGTCGAATCGATCGGAGTGGGACAGCATGAAACCGAGAGACGATCGCTCGACCCCGAGCTCGATGAGCGCCTCCTCGGCTTCGATGCCGGCAAACTCAGCCACTCGCTCGACGTGAAGTCGGGGGTGCTCTTTCATCAGCTCGAAGGCGAGGACGAGAGTGTCGTCGTTGTCTCGTCGCGTCCACCAGGACACGAAGTGCGTCCAGTAGTCGCGCCCACCGTCGCGGTGGATCCACCAGTGGCCGAAGTCGTCGAGCGTGACGGTGCCCGGCTCGATCAGCCAACCGGTCATGAATCGGTAGAACGAGATCAGGGCTCTGTCCGGTGAGCGTATGGAGATCAGGTAGCGACCGCCTCGTGGCATGGGCTCCCAGGGGAGGTGACTCTTGAACGCCCGCGGCTGCGCTCGCTGCTCGACGTCCAATGGAATGCCAAGGTCGTGCGAGGTCTCGATCCACGGCACGACGCGGGAGATGTCGTCGAAGTCCATGTCTCCGCCCGTTCTCAGTGTGTGGACCATCTGCTGAAGCCACGTCGTTCCACACTTGGCGAACGGTGAGATGACGAGGTCGGTGGGCCTCAGCTCCAGCCCGAGTCCCGTCGCAACTGACTCATCAGAGACGAAGCGTTCGAGAAGACCGTCGAACTCTTCGATGGAGGTGGCGCGTGGTGTTGTCGACGACATGGGTTGGCTCCGACTCGGGTGATCCGATCTCGATGGTCGGCTGTGCATGCTACTTCGCAGGCGTCTGGAGCCTGAGTAAGGGTGCTTGACGAAAGGAGAGGGAGCGGCCAACCTCCGTCCGCGGTAGTGCCGTCATGCCTCGTCGTACCGTCTCTTTCTTTTCGCCTCACTTCAGCTGAGCACACCATGAGCGAATCACGATCACCGTCTGATGACCACAACGTCGAACCCGAACCGAGCGCTCCCTGGTCTTTCTTCACCGGGATGTGCATGGGGGCGGCGGACGTCGTGCCTGGCGTCTCGGGCGGCACCATGGCGTTCATCATGGGGGTGTATCGCCACCTGATCGACGCTGTAAAGAGCTTCGATGTCGAGCTCGTGCGGCTGCTGCTGCAGCGCAAGATCAAGGAGAGTGTGGCGCACACCCATCTCCCGTTTCTCGCCGCCCTGGGCAGCGGTATCGTCCTGTCGGTTCTCGTGCTCTCTGGGGGCGTCGAATGGGCCCTCGAGCATCAGAGAGTCTTGCTCTTCGCCTTCTTCTTCGGGCTCGTCTGTGCCTCGGTGATCTCACTGGCTTCGAAGATCGAGTGGAACGTCGCTGAGTTGATCTGGTTTGCGCTGGGTGCTGCAGCCGCCTGGGTGATCGTCGGAATGTTGGCCACACCGACGCCGGATGCGCCGTGGATGGCGTTCGTCGCGGGCTCGATCGGCATCACCGCCATGATCCTGCCCGGGATCTCGGGATCGTTCATCCTGCTGCTTCTGGGCCAGTACGCCAACGTCATCGGCGCCATCAACGACCTCAAGGGTGGCGACCTCCAGGCGCTCGTGACGCTCGTACCGTTCGGGCTGGGCATGGTCGTGGGGATCATGCTGTTCAGTCGGCTCCTCAGCTGGCTGCTCGATCGCTTCTATCTCGCGACGGTTGCCACGATGACCGGCTTCATCACCGGGTCGCTGCGCAAGATCTGGCCGTTCAAGGGTGACGTGATCCAGTCCCTGCAGAAAGAGGACGAGCTGATCGAAATCCGAGCCAATGCGCTGCCGGATCTGGAGACTCCGCAACTGTGGCCGGCGATAGGGCTCGCTGTCGTCGGGTTCATTGCAATCACCCTCATCGACCACGCTCACTCGAAAGAGAACCCGATCGTCAAGCTGGTGGCGCGACGCAACTGAGCGGCCCGATCGCCTGGCGGCGGGCGTCCGGGTCCCCTACGCGCTCAGGAGCGCGTCGGTCGAGGTCGGATTCGACGACGTGTGGCCACCACCTCGTAAGCGAGGTCGAAATGGGGACCTGGCCTATCGCATCGCCTCCTCCAGTCTGAGCCGGGCGGCTGCGATCGTCGCGAGGATACGTGTGGCGTTCTCCCGCCCGCTATACGCGATGACGATCCGCCGCTCGGCCGAATCGAGCAGCAGGGTGAGATCTCGTGCCGAGCGCTGCCGAGCCGCGCTGTCGGAACTCCCGATGGCACCGATCCATATCGGGCTGGTGTGGGCGAACGGGTAACTGTCCATCGCCGGCCACACGGTCTCGCCGCCGTGGGCGCGGGCGGCGATCCACCCGCCCTGCGGCAGATCGAGAGCCCCGTCGAAACTGCGCGAGCCCGGTGCGTCGACTCCCTCGCTCGACCAGACGACGCCGCCGTTGACGAGCAGCTCGACCCGCTCGACTGGGACGGCGCTGTGGAGGTCGAGCTCGAACGAGGTCGTGCCACCGGTCGCGAGCGCGTCACCAGGGCGCGCGTCCGCCACCCTGAGCTCGAGGATCGGCCCCGACGAGACGAATGAGCGCCCCGCCGCCATGCCGCTCCAGTAGGCCGCGAGGTTGGATTCGCCGCCGGTGTCGACGTAGAGGCGCGTGGCCCCGACCGCCATCGTGCGATAGAAGTTGGTCATCACGTCGGTACCCGCCTCGAGCACGATCGGCATGCCGAGGTCGAGCAGTCGGTACCAGACCTCGGCGGTGCCGAGCTCGTCGGTCCAGAGGCAGGCGACCTCGAGCCAGTCCAAGTTGCCGAGGATGCCGTCCGCAGCAAGCAGTGGCGGCACGGTATCCGGACCTCTACCAGAGAACGGATCACGCACGGTGACGGGGTGTACGTACCCGCCGAGCCCGCCCTGGCTGCGCGCGAACGCCAGCGCTTCGGCGTTGGGCCGATCGGCGGTGCCGTACACCTGGTAGCCGGGACCCCAGATCCACGGCCAGAAGAGGTCGGTGGTGTCGAGGAGGGCAACGTGGCCGAGGAAGTGGGAGCGCACCTCCTGCGCGAACTGGATGAGTGGTGGTTCGGCCGTGCGGTTCTGGCCCCACAGCTCCTGGTCTTCGAAGCGATTGTGGAGGTTGGCGAGCTGGGGAGTAGCGACGTCGAGGGACTCTCCTTGCATCATTCCGACCAGGTCGTCGGGCGCCAGTCGATACGGTCCGCCGTAGTTCAGGTGGAAATGGTGGTCGGCCGAGAGGTAGCCGGCAGCGCGTGCATCCCACACTGGCTGGACGGCGATCGTGACTTCGGCGACCCCGCTCGGAGTCACTTCGATGCTCAACTTCTGCTCCGGTGTGAGGATCCCCTTCACCGCGCTGATCTGCGCGCGCCCTGCCGGGAGCTCGAGCTCGATCACACCGGGCGAGTAGAAGAAGACGCGTCCGTGCTCGAGCGCAAACTGCG
>JANQPS010000503.1 GCA_028285365.1 Thermoanaerobaculia bacterium
ATCTCGGGCGTGGTGGGTGACATGGAGGTCGTCGAGCAGGAGCTTCGAGCGTTCGACGCGTCGTTGCTCGAGCGCCCGCGTGTCCTCGTCGGGAGCAAGAGTGACGCTGTCGACTCGCATCGATCCGAACAGCTGCGTCTCGCCGCGCGGGAGCGAGGCCTGCCCTACTTCGAGATCAGCGCGGTGACCCACAAGGGTTTGGATGCGGTCCTGGCCGAGTTGGCGACGTTGCTGACTCGTCCGCAACGTGATGCTCGAAGGGAGCAGGCGGATGTCGGATGACGCCTCGCTCGGAAGGCCAGAGCCCGCTCGCATCGGGCTCTTTGGTGGCTCGTTCGATCCGGTTCATCGCGGTCATGTCGACCCCATTGCGGGCGTGGCCGGTGAGCTCGAGCTCGACATCGTGTTCTTCTTGCCGACAGGACGACCGCCGCACAAACCGGGTCGGACCTTCGTAGCGCCAGCCCGTCGCTTTGCCATGGTCGAGATGGCCCTGCTGCACGAGCAGCGCCTGGTCGTCGACGATTTTGAACTCGATCCCGAGACTCCTTCGTACACGATCGACACCGTCAGGCACTTCCGAGAACGCTATCCGCGAGCCGAGATCCATCTGATCGTCGGTATGGATTCGTACTTGGAGTTGACCTCGTGGCGCGACTACGAGGCGCTGCTCAGCGAGACGGTGCTGGTGGTCCTGGCGCGCCCTGGCTACGAGCTCATCGATGGTGAGCTGCCCGACCCGCTGAGACGTCATGCGAGCACTGGGCGAAGGGTCCTTGCCGAGAACCAACTGTGGCGCATCTCGTCGACTCGGCTGCGCCTGGAACTGGGCCGGGGCGACCGTCCGGGTGAGGAAGTCATGGCCCCGTCGGTGCTAAGGTATTGCAGGAAATATGAGCTGTATCGATGAGTCACTCGAGACCCGATCACAGACCCGAACACAAGCCCGATCAGGAAGCCGTCGGAGGCTGGTCGGCGGCCCATCCATGAGCTGAAGTCGAGCTTTGGAATGACCCTCGAATCCCCCCAGCAAAGTGTCTCTCAGTCGCCGTCGTGCCCCGGCTGGATCCGGAGCGCGGTCGATGCGGCGTTGGACCTGAAAGCCGAGGACCTTCGCCTCCTGTCGGTCGAAGGCCTGTGCGACTTCGCAGACTACTTTCTGATCTGCAGCGGACGTAGCGACCGCCAGGTCGAAGCCATCGGTGACGCCGTCGAGGAGCGTCTCCGAGAGGCTGGGCAGAAGGTCATGAATCGCGAAGGACAGGGCGAAGGCAAGTGGGTCTTGCTCGACTACGGCGACTTCGTGGTCCACGTCTTCGATCCGCTCACGCGTGACTTCTACCGGCTCGATCAGCTCTGGGGTGATGCCCGAGTCCTGGCGCGAGGCGACGAGGACCAAGGCCAAAGCACCAGCCCCGAAGGGTAGGGCTCGTGGTGAGCGTGACTAAGACGGCGGTCAGACCTACGTGTGCTGACTCGGCGTGAGCGAACCGCTCGATCGGCTCATTGAGTTCTCGCCGAGTCTCGAACCCTCGAGGCAGCGATTGGGTCGAGCAGCAGCAAGCTCGGCTTCTCTCCTCATCGTCGGTGAGCCTGGAACCGGCCGCAGCTCTTTGGCGCGCGCTCTGCACGCGTCGAGCGAGCGGCGCGACCAGGCGCTCGTCGAGTTCGACGCGAGCTCGGTTCCGTCGTCACTCTTCGAGAGCGAGCTGTTCGGACACGAGCGCGGTGCCTTTACGGGAGCGGAGCGAGCCCGTTCCGGACGGGTGGGCCGTGCCGACGGCGGTACGTTGCTCCTGGACCAGATCGAGTCTTTGCCGACTCTCGTGCAGCCCAAGCTCCTGCGGTTGATTGCCGAGCATCGTTACGCACCTCTGGGCGGTCAGGAACGCTCTTGTGATCTCCGCTTTCTCGCCATCGGCTCGCACGAGCTTCCCGAGCGAGTGCGTGAGGGCCGGTTTCGAGAAGATCTCTACTACCGTCTCGAGGTGCTCGCCTTTCAGCTTGCGCCGCTGCGCGAGAGGCTGACGGATCTGAATGCGATGGTGGACGCCATCCTCGAAGACCTGTGCGCTCGCTACGGGCGCTCGCCCGCTACGCTGTCCAGCGAGTCTCGGGCATGGATGGATCGCTACGAGTGGCCAGGAAACGTACGCGAGCTGCGCAATCTGTTGGAGCGCGCAGTGGTGCTTCAGAGTGGCGACGTGATCAAAGTAGATCCACCGGCGGCGAGCAGTGTTGCGCCGCCGAAGTCGCTCGTCGATCTCGAGCGGCAGGGAATCCTCGATGCGCTGAGGCACACACGCGGCCATCAAGGGAGAGCGGCCGAGATCCTCGGGATCAGCCGCAAGGCGCTATGGGAGAAGCGCAAGCGGCTCGGGATACCGTGACCGGCGAGCTGGTCACCCGAGTCCGTCGCGGAGCTCGGCCAGCGTTTCGATGGCGTAGGAGATCTCGTCCTCGAGGGTGTAGAAGTGCGGCGACAGCCTGATTCCGGCTCTGGGGCGGTAGTCGCACAAGATCTCGCGTTCCAGGAGCCCCTTCGAGAGCTCCTCTGACCGTGGGTGGGCCACGGTGATGGTTCCTCCGCGGCGCGCCGGATCTCGTGGAGAATGAACTTCGAAGCCTG
>JANQPS010000519.1 GCA_028285365.1 Thermoanaerobaculia bacterium
GATGAGCAAGCCGGCTCCGGCGATCAGCACCATCGAGAGCGCGACCTCGGCGATTACCAGGCCGCCTCGGAGGCCACCAACTCCGTGCCGCTGGGTCGAGCGCCGACTTCGTTGCGCGGCCGCGGAGCGCGCACTCCTGATCGCCGGAACGAGCCCGAAGAAGATCGCGGTCAAGGCCGAAAGGCCAGCGGCGAAGGCGACGACTCGCAGGTCGAGATGGACAGCCTCGCCACGCGGAAGCGTTTCCGGAATGAGAGCGATCAACGTGCGCACGGCTACAGACGCCAGGGCGACTCCCAGCAGACCACCGATGACCGCTACGACCACGCTCTCGACGAGCATCTGTCGGACCAGGGATGTCGTACTCGCCCCCAACGCACGGCGAACTGCCAGCTCTGGACGACGAGCAAGTCCCCGAGCAAGGAACAGGTGCGCGACATTCGAGCAGGCGATCACCAGCAAGAGTGTGACAGCCCCAAGAAGCAGGTTGAGCCCGGATTGAACGCCGCGCACCGTGACCTTCTGCAGAGGTGTCACCGGCAACGTACGAATCTTGCCGTTGCGATCCTTGAACTGCTCAGGTGCCAGCTCTGACATCCGATCGACGACGACGGCAATCTGCCCTGCGACCTGCTCGACGCTCGCTCCCGTTGCCAGTCGTCCAGCGATTTCCATCATCCAGAAGTTGTGCTCGATCAGTTCGCGACGAGTCCAGTCCATCGGCCGGTAGATCTGGCTGCTGCCGGTACCCATGGCCTCCGGAGCCGCGAAAGCGCGCTCGACCACACCCACGATCGTGACCGCCTCGCCGTTGAGATGGATGACGCGACCGACGACGGAGTCGTCACCTCCGAACTGTCTGATCCACGTATCGTGCGACAGCACCACGACATCGGCGGCGGCGAAGTCATCGGGCTCGATCAGGCGACCTTCGGTGGCTCGCGCACCAAACAACGAGAAGTAGTGCTCCGAAACGCGTGCAGTATCCAGCATCAAGGGGTCGCCATGACCCACGAGCGCAGACTGCTCGCCGAAGGCTCCCGCCCAGCGATCAACAGCCTCCACATCGTCGAGTGACTTGAAGAACGGGCCCGAGTGAGACCCGTCTTCGATGACGACCAGCCTCTCCGTGTCGGGATAGGGCAAAGACCGGAGAAGGATGTTGTCGACGAGCGTGAAGATGCTCGTCACGGCGCCGACCCCGAGTGCCGGCAGGAGCACGGCTCCCACGGTGAATCCTGGAGTGCGCACGAGCGTTCGCACGGCGTATCCGAGGTCTTTGCTCCATGCCTCCACGGGTCCCCCCTTGCGCGGGTTACTGCGCGAGCCACTCCGCTGAGTCTTCAGTTTTTCCAACCTGCTCTGACGCCACGCGTCGATGGCCTCTGCCAGCCCGACACCCGGCAGAGCGAGCAAGCATCGAAAGAAGACCTGGTAGCGCTTGGCGCCTGCGGCGCCGTCAAGCAACTCTCCCAGCACGCCGACCATCTCTTCGCCATCGCTCTCCCATACAGGACGAGGGAGCAGCCTCCGGGCGACGAGCCGATAGAAACTGACCGCCCACCTCTCTCGGGGTTGGGCCTCTCGGGGTTGGGCCTCTCGGGGTTGGTCCTCTCGCGTTTGGGCCTCCCGCGACGTCAGTTCTTCACGGCTCATCGATCACCCTCCACGAGAGCCGGACGAGCGTGCCTGAGCAACGACTCCAGACGAGACACTTCAGCCGCCAGAATGTGACGTCCACGTTCCGTGATCTCGTAGATCCGCCGCGGAGGCCCAGAATTGCTCCGGGTCGCGTCCGATTCACCACTTTCTGCGATCCAACCCAACCCGCTCATGCGCCTCAGCACCCGATACAGGTTGGCTGGATCGAGGAACACTCCGGCATCAGTGCGCTCCTCGACCGACTTGATCAGGCCGTAGCCGTGATTGGGACCATCTGCCAGGACCACGAGGATCAGGAGATCTCGAGGTGCTAGAGGCTGAATCGAGCTCAACGTCATCGCTCCCTGCGGTATCAGTCAGATGACAGATAGTACGAAACTCTCGGTCCCGGGTTGCAGCTGGGTGTAGGCGTCAGCCCTCGTGGCGGCGGCGGAACCTGTCAGGATTGAGCCATGCGATCAGCCCTCAGCCTTGCGACCTCTCGTGCCTCCAGCACCACTCGCCGGCGGCAACGTCTCGTGACCTTTGCGCTCGCGGCTGCGTGCACTGCTGGTGTGGTCTGGGCACGGCAGGAGCCGGCCGACCTCACTCCGGCTCTCGAGGGCGTGCGGAGCGAGGCCAACTTGCCAGCCCTCGTGGGCGCTGTCTTCTCCTCCGAGGCCATCCTGGCCAGGGGTGTCGCGGGCGAGCGAGCACAAGACAGCGGCGTCCGTGCCGAGATCTCGGATCTCTGGCATATCGGCTCCATCACCAAGTCCTTCACGTCCACTCTCGCGGGTCGACTGGTCGACGAAAGCAAGCTCCGTTGGGAGCAGCCCCTGGGTGAGGCCCTGCCTCTGGCCGGCGACTCGCCTTACTCATCGGTTCCGTTTGCCGACTTTCTCGCCCACCGCTCGGGCTTGCCGGCCAATCTCACGCCAGCGGAAACGTTGCAGCTCGTCAACACCGAAGAGCCGGTAAGAGAGCAGAGACGCCTGGCCGTCGAGCTCCTGCTGACAAAACCTCCCAACGCAGGCTTCGAGTACTCCAACGCGGGCTACATCACAGCGGGCACCGCGCTCGAGCATCGGCTCGACTCGACCTGGGAGGAGCTGCTCACCGCCCACGTGCTCGAGCCACTCGAGCTCGAGTCGGCCGGCTTTGGTGCACCAGGCCAAACCGCCGGGCCCGGTGAGGCTGCAACCGACCTCCCCATCGATCAACCGCGCGGCCATCGACGTGGTGATGACGACATCAACGCCCCGGTTGCACCGGGACCCTGGGCCGACAACCCGCCGTTACTGGGGCCGGCCGGCACGCTCCACATGTCCATCACCGACCTGGCGACATACGGCCAGGAGCACCTGCGCGGAGAGCTCGGCACCAGCCGACTGCTCGCACCGGAGACGTCCCGCCTGATCCACACTCCTCGCGGCGACGACGGAGGGTACGCGCTCGGTTGGGTCGTTCAGGATCAGGACTGGGCCGGCGGCAGGACCATCTGGCACAACGGCTCCAACACCATGTGGTACGCGCTCCTCGTTCTGATTCCCGACCGTGACCGAGGGATCGCCCTGGTCACCAATGTCATGCAGCGAGAGCCCATTCACGAGGCATTGGGTGGTTTCATGCAGCCTTGGTGGCCTACGGAAGCGACGGCACCCGGGGCACCGTGAAGCTGCGACGTGAGCCCATCGAACCACCTCGTGCGCAAACGTTCTTGTCCGGCGTTGTTCTCCACATGAAAGACCGAAGCCCTGCTATGACCGCCAGCCAAACGCTTGCTCTCACGCTCACCCTCACGCTCGCTATCGCGGCCCTCTCCGCGACACTGATCGGTTGCTCCTCGGGGCCCGAGGAAGATCCGTTCGCCGCCGACGCGGGACCACAGGAGGTGCTGCCGGAGCTCGCGGCGCAACGTCCGCTGACCGATCAGGACATTCGCGATGCCGACCCCAACGACTTGCCGCCGGGTCTCACCGTCATCAGGTTCGAGGACGTTCTCGGGCTCGGAGACCTGGAGTGGGCCTGGGCCATCGCGAGCGACCACGGCAACATCGACGAGATCCGTCAGGTCCTGGACAAAGGCATCGACGTAGACACCCTGCACGGTGGCAACTACTCGAAGACCACCCGACCGAACACGGGGCTCTACACCACGGCGCTGATCGAGGCCGTGCGTTTCGAAAGGACCGAGATCATCGAGCTCCTGCTGGAGCAAGGTGCCGACCCCAAGATCCACGAGCGCGACTACGAAGACGGAGTGGAGAGTGGCCGCGGCGGTGACACCGCTTTGCACAAGGCCGTTGGCAAAGGCAATCGTGACCTCGTCGAGAAGTTGCTGGATCTGGGAGTGCCCGTCGACGCACCTGGTTTCGACGGCTGGACACCGTTGAGCAGGGCCGTCGCCATGGACAACCCTGGACTCACAAAGCTCCTCCTCGAGCGCGGGGGCGATCCCAGCGCCAAGATCGTCGGCGACATTCCTCTGAGTCAGCTCTTCGAAGACGGAGAGAATTCTGCGGCCAACTTGATCCATCGAGCCGTCCGGGGCGAGCCACTCGAGCTGCCGGCAGAGGCCGGCCACCAGTGACTGAGCGCATCCGCCCTCGGCAACTCCTCGCTGGCGCGCTCGTGGTCCTCTCGCTGCTGTTGGTGCCAGCGCTGTCGACCGCCCAGACGCCGACGGCCCAGGGAACCTTCGAAAGCGACGGAGTCGGATTCCGTCTCGCGGGCGCCTACGCGTTCCGGCACGACTCAATCGCACGAGGCGGCGAGCCAGCAATCCTCGTCGCCATCAGCAATGCCGACTTCGAGCCCGAAATGATCAACCGCTACTACGACCGCCGCTGGCTGATCGAGACCTACCACCCGGGCGAGCAGACGGGTCTCGTCCTCCTGGAGTTCAGACCCAACGGCGGCTTCTATGGCTATTCTTTCCAGCTGATGCCTGGCAACGGCTGCGGCTTTTGCGGATCGTCCGCGGTGAAGTCGACTGTGAAGCTGGACGGCGACCGACTCGTGGGCAACCTGAGCGCCACGAACGCTGAGGCAACACACGGAGTCTCCTTCGACATCACCCTCGACGTTCCCATACAGCCTGACGACCACGGCGAGCCAGCACCTCTCGACGGCGACGTCGGCAAGGCCTACCTCGCCTACCACGAGGCTCTGTCCTCGAGAGACACGTCAGCTCTGAGGGAGCGCTTCTCCTCTTACCAGGTCAGTGTGTGGGACGAGCTGACCGCTGAAGGCAAAGGCAACTCTTTCGTCACGAGCTGGGCCGACGATCACCCCGACAAGGTGACCCTCAAGAAGATCTTCGCCAAGGCCGATTCGGCACTCATCTTGATCGAGGCAGAGCGCTCCTCGATCGAGCTCGAGCTCAAGGGTGAAGTCATCATGGTTCGCGAAGACGGCACCTGGCGGGTGGACGACGAAGTCTTCCAGCTGAGGTGAGGCGGAAGTCTCGGCAGGGTCAGTCGCGTGCCGTATCTGAGCCCGACCAGGGCTCTCGATAGCTCCGCACAAGGGACTCGTACTCCGGAGTCCCTCGGAGGGGATCGAGGAGCAGATCCAGTTCGGGTGGATAGATACTGAAGCCCCGAGCCTCGGCGCGTTTCAAGCAATCACGCGCTCGCTCCGACTCACCCAGATAGGCGAGGATGCGAGCCGAGAACACCTCGTACATAGGCGACAGCTCCTTGGAACCCGCTTCAACACCGCGGTCAGCGGCGTTCTCCCAGTGCCGCTCGACGGCTTCCCGATCGCCCCGTAGGATGGCATTGGCTGCCATCTCCAGCTCCCAACCCTGCAGGGCTTCCTCGTTGCCGTCGTAGCGATCCAGCCAGAGCTTGGCGCGCTGGAGGAGCTCGAAACCCAACTCAGGCTCGGCACGCGGTTTCATCATGCTCAGGCGGGCACGGGACATCAGAGAGTCCGCGATGAGTCGTGGTGACGGACTCTCGCGGGATTCGGCCAGATCGATCAACGCGTCGAGCTCTTGTTTGCCCTCTTCGAACCGTCCAGTCGCGCGGAGTAGGTGGCTCAGGTGTTGGCGTGACCTCAACGTCTGTTCGGCAAGCTCGCCAGCGGCTGCTCTGTTGAGAGCCACACTTCGCCGAACGAGCTGCAGCCCGTCTTCTGCTTTGTGGACTCTCATGAGCAGGAGTCCCAAGTTGGCGAGATGCGTCGCGAGGCCAGGTGCATCGGTCCCGTATGCAGCCTCGAGGATCTCGAGCGACTGCCGATAGTAGGACTCAGCCTCACCAAGGCGAAGCTGCGCGCGCGCAAGAAGACCGAGGTTGCCCAAGGCACTCGCAATGGCTGGATTGTCAGGACCGAGGTTCGCTTGACGAATCCTCAGAGTTTCGCGCCAGTAGCGACCGGTCTCCTCGAGATCCTGGGCGTACCAGTACGCCACTCCGAGATCGTTGAGTGTCCCCGCAAGCGCGATGTGCTCCTCGCCAAAAACCCGTTCCTGAAGTGCCAGCGCTCGCTGCAGAAGGGCCACGGTTTCTTCCAACTGGCCCGAGCGCTGGGTCAGGACCGAGAGACCGAGAAGAGCTTCGGCGAGCTCGGGATGAGTCGGGTCCGCGCTCTCGTAGAGCGCTAGAGCCTGGCCGGCGTGGTCGAGAGCCCGGTCTTCCTCCCCAAGGTTCGTAAAAGCCATCGCGGACAGACGATGGAGGCTCGCCGTCAAGATCGGGTCACCGCTCTGCAACTCTCGATCGAGAGCAAAAGCCTCCTCCAGGAGCTCGACGAGCTCCTGGAAGCTCTGCGCTTCGAACAGCACTCTGGCGAGAGTGATCTTGGCTGCGAGCAGCCGTCGTCCCGAGTCCTCGCTTTTCGAAAGGAGCTCGACACCCTCGCGTGCTGACGCCAGGGCCTGGTCCGACGCACCCTGGCTGAGCTGGGCGATGGCCCGCAGGCTCAGAATCGTCCCGACGACGTCACCCCGGCCTTCGAGTGCGCGTGCGTCTTCCTCGGCCTCCGCGTAGATCTCATCAGCCTCGGAACCCAGACCCAGATTCTGTTTGGCTCGACCCAGCGTCATGAGCATCTGCACTCGGACGGCAGGTTGGTCGCCAAGACCTTTGCTCACGCGCTCTACACCGCGTTCCAGCAGCTCTCTCACCGTCGGTTCGTCGCCTCGATTCGTATAGGGATCGGACGCCGAGAACACATCGACCAGGAAGTCGCGCACCTGCTCGGCCTCGGTCGCACGGTCGCTGGCCAAGCGCTCGGACGAACGGGCGCGCAAGAGAGCCAGGGAGATCGCGACCATCGAACCCACGAGGAGGACGAGTGCAAAAGCCGCAACTCCGACTCCCACCCGATGGCGGGCCACGAACTTGCGCGCCCGATAGGCGACACCGGGCGGGCCTGCCACCACCGGCTCGGAGCGCAAGAAGCGCTCGACATCGCGGCCCAGCTCCAACGCTGAGCTGTAGCGACGCTCACGCT
Source organism: Thermoanaerobaculia bacterium (assembly GCA_028285365.1). GTDB lineage: Bacteria > Acidobacteriota > Thermoanaerobaculia > Multivoradales > Multivoraceae > JANQPS01. Next base: position 7,108 of record JANQPS010000519.1, read on the forward strand.
CCTTCTCGAGTGCCTTCATGACGATCCAGTCCAGATCTCCGCGCAGACCTCGCACGAGCCCCGGTACAT
>JANQPS010000524.1 GCA_028285365.1 Thermoanaerobaculia bacterium
GACGCCATTCTGCTGTACCGAATGGGTGACTTCTTCGAGATGTTCTTCGAAGACGCCGAGGTGGCTGCTCCCGTCTGCGAGGTCCAGCTGACGGCGCGCCAGCGGGGAACGCCGAGCGAAGCAGCCATGTGTGGCGTTCCTCATCACGCCATCGACGGGTACATCGGGAAGCTCGTAAGAGCCGGCCACAAGGTGGCGATCTGCGATCAGGTCGAAGACCCGGCTACTGCCAAGGGCCTGGTGCGGCGCGAGGTCACACGCGTCGTGACCCCTGGGACCGTCAGCGCGCTCGAGCTCCTGGACGGCCGCGAGCCGAACCGCCTGGTGGTCGTGACGAGCACGGGAGTCGCGACGCGAGAACAGACACCGTCGGCGGGTAACGCCATGCGCTATGCGGGCGCCGTGCTCGACGTTTCGACGGGTGAGTTCTTGCTACGCAACTGGGACGATGAGAGCGCTGTCGTCGACGAGCTCCTGCGGCTTCAGGCGAAGGAGGTCCTGACACTCACTGGTTCTGGTGCCGTCGAGGCCACGTTGGGAGACTGGCTAGAGGAGAACGTGCTGAGCGTAACGGTTCTGGATCACGAACTGACGACGAGCCAGAACGAGTCCGCGGGCAAGGCGCTGTTGACGCACTACGGGGTCAGCTCGCTGCAGGCGCTCGGGCTGACCTCGGACGAGCCTGCTCTGGTTGGTGCGGCGGTTGCGATCGAGTACGCAAAAAGCGCATCGAGGTCGGTGCTTTCACATCTCAGGGTTCCGTCCAGAGCCGCGGTTCGAGACACCGTGCAGCTCGACGAAGCGACGGTCAGGAATCTCGAGATCCTGCGCAATCAACGGGAGGGTAGTCGGACCGGGAGTTTGATCGGCACCCTGGATCAGACCTGTACCGCTCCGGCAGCCCGATTGCTGCGACAGTGGCTTTCGGAGCCCTCACGCGACTCGCGAGTTCTCGGAGAACGGCTCGATGCGGTGGAGGAACTGCAGCAGAGTGGTTTGCGTTCCGACCTCAGAAAAGCGCTGCGCGGGATCCCGGACCTGGAGCGTCTCGCCTCGCGTGCAGTGTTGGGGCAGCTGAGTCCTCGCGAGGCCGGGGCCCTGCGAGATGGTCTCGTGAGGGTGCCGGGGGTGCTGGAGCAGCTACGGAGATCTGGCGCAAGGCGTCTGCGGGTTCTGGGTGAGTGCGACCCACTCACGTCGTTTACCGAAGAACTGGCTCGAGCACTCGTCGAGGAGCCGCCGGCAGCGGTCAAGTCTGGGATCGTTTGCGAAGGCTATGACGAGGATCTGGACCGGTGGCGCTCGCTAGCACAGGACGCCAAAACACATCTCCTGGCCATGGAGCAGCGGGAGCGCGAGCGTACGGGTATCGGCACTCTGAAGATCAAGTACAACCGGGTTTTTGGCTACACCATCGAGGTCAGCAAGGCTCAACAGTCAAAGGTCCCCGAGACCTATCAGCGCCGCCAGACCCTGACGAACGCCGAGCGCTACACGACTCCGGAGCTTGGGGAGCTCGAGACCGAGATCCTGTCCGCGGAGGAGAGCCAGCTCGCTCGTGAGACGGCGATCTTCGCTGACCTTTCCAAGCAGGTGGCTCAGCATGCGGGTTCGCTCGGTGACCTCTGTGGCGCGCTGGCAGAGGCCGACGTGCTCGCAGGATTTGCTGAGGTGGCTCGCCGCAACGACTACTGCAGACCTCGTCTCGTTGAGCCTGGCGAGAGTCTCGAGATCGTCGAAGGGCGGCACCCGGTCGTCGAGAAGACGGTCAAGACTCCCTTCGTACCCAACGACGTGATGCTCGGGGGCGCCGACAGTGAGCACATCATGCTCCTCACTGGACCGAACATGGGCGGAAAGTCGACCTATCTACGACAGGTTGCGCTGACCGTGCTGCTGGCTCACGTGGGTAGCTTCGTTCCTGCAAGCAAGGCACAGGTACCGCTCGTCGACCGCATCTTCACTCGTGTCGGCGCGAGCGACAATCTGGCTCGTGGCGAGTCGACCTTCATGGTCGAGATGATCGAAACGGCCAACATCTTGAACTTTGCG
>JANQPS010000527.1 GCA_028285365.1 Thermoanaerobaculia bacterium
GAGGATCACGTTGAGCTGCGCCGGCGGTACTGATCCCGCAAATCGTGCGCTCCGGTCAGCGCTGGCGATCTCCGCGCTGCCGGTCGCACCAGTGTTGTCTCCGGACGAGCATCCAGCGACCAGAGTCAGCAAGAGAGCCCCAAAAAGGGCACCCATCGCGGCGCCAGAATCTCGGCGCGCTTCGCGCTCCCCCGATCTTGCGGTCGTGCTGGCTTCTGTGAGCACTCGTTCCATTCTCATGGAGCCTAACGGTGATTGCGCTACGCTAGCCCGGCTACTCGCACAACCAGCCGCGCAGTGGGTCTCGTTCTGCGCACCATCGACGGCACGCGTCTCGCCGTTTCGGGAGGTCCTTCATGGAGCCACGACTCGTTCACAAACCTCTCTGTTCTCTCCATCGATCACACGTCTTCGCAACCGTTGTGCTCGCGTTCTCTTGTCTGGTCGTCCTGGGCGGCGCACTCCACGGACAAACGACCGGCAGCCTCCGAGGCGAGGTGAGCGACCCGCAGGGCGATCCGCTCCCCGGGGTGACGATCACCGCCACCAACGACGATCGGGGCACGACGCGCACCGCGGTCACCGGTACCAACGGGCGTTGGGTGTTGTCCTCGATGCCGGTGGGTGTCTATACCGTCGAAGCCTCGCTGCAAGGATTTGCTCCGCAGGAGGTAGGCAGCGTTCGCGTCGGCATCAGTGCCTCGATCAAGCTCGACATGACGCTGCAGCTGGAAACAGTCGAAGAGACCCTCAGCGTGACCGCCAGTCCACTGATCGACGTCAGCAGCTCGAGTGTCGGCACCAGTTTTACGGTCGACTTCATCGAAGACCTGCCGACCGACCGCAACTTCTGGGACATGATCGCGGTGGCTCCTGGCGTCAGCGCGCAGTCCGAAGGCAGCACGCGCATGTCGGTTTTTGGCTCGAGCACGTCCTCCAACTCGTGGAACATCGACGGGCTCGACACCACGTCTTCGGACACGGGTAACGCGTGGTGGTACATCAACCCCGACACCATCGCCGAGGTGCAGGTGCTGGGTATCGGCGCCCCTGCCGAGTACGGCAACATGTCTGGAGGCGCCTTCAACGTCGTCACCAAATCCGGAACCAACCAGCACAAAGGCAGCCTCAGCTGGTACCACCAGGCTGACAGCCTGACCACGGAGAACGCCACGATTGGCGGTCGGCCGTTCAACCGCGACGAGTTCGACGACATTACGGTGACCTACGGCGGACCTCTCCAGCGAGACAAGGTGTGGCTGTTCGCAGCCGTGCAGCGAGCTCGCGACGCCTACTCGGAGCCAGGAGTCGATCCGAACTTCCCGACCGCGTTTCCGTCGGATCGCTACGACCTGAAGCTCAACGCGTCCTTCAACGACAGCAACCTGCTCGAGGCGAAGTACCACTACGAGGACTACGACTGGGTCTACGGTGACGCCTTCTCAACTCCGGACGCCACCGGCAACCAGTTCGGGACCAATCCCGCCTGGGGTATCCAGTACCAGTCGGTCCTCAGTCCCGAAACGTTTCTCGAGGTCCGCTACGCAGGCTACGAGGGTGACGACGACCTGCTGTCGCGCACCGGCAGCACCGCCGATCCCTTCATCGACTACTCGCCACCGGACGGCGGCCCTACCCGGTACAGCGAGGGCTACTACTTCCCCTATCTCTTCGATCTCTCACGCAACCAGGTCGACGTCAAACTGTCGCATCACGCCGACGATCTCCTGGCCGGGGATCATGACTTCAAATTCGGCATCTCATATGGCCAGGGAGACGGTGACACCATCACCGGTGGTGGCGTCAACGGCGTCTACTTCTATCGCTACGAGTACTCCTACGAGTACTACGGCACCGTCTACTCCTACCCCTACTACTACCGGGTCACCTCACGTCCATACCACTACGGCGCCGAGACCGAGGTCGTCTCCGCCTTCGTCGACGACTCCTGGCAGGTGAACTCGAAGCTCACAGTCAACGTCGGGCTGCGGTATGACCGTCACACCTCGAGCATTCCGGACTTTCCGCGCCTCAATCAGGATTGGACCGAGACCGGCGAGGTCATTCCAGGACTCGACGACGCGGTCGAGTGGAGCCTCCTGTCACCGCGCCTCGGGTTTGCCTACCAGCTCACCGAAACCAGCGTGCTCCGCGGGTTCTACGGCAAGTTCTACGACGCCAACGTCACCGGCAACTGGTACGCGCCTCCACCCGACGCACCGAGTTATCTGTACGAGTTCTCGGCGTCGCGCGAAGGTCCATGGACACCCTTCTTCCTCTTTGAACAGCTCGGAACCACGGTCGACCCGGACCTGGAAGCACCCGAGACCGACCAGTTCACGTTCGGCTACGAGCGCCAGCTCGGACGCGACTTCACGTTGGGCGTGCAGGGCATCTACAAGGAGACCGAGAACCTGATCGGTTGGGAGATCCTCGACGATGGGGTGTTCGAGTTCGTCGACTGGACCAATCCTCTTACGGGAGAAGTCAATCAGCTCGTCAGCATCCTGGAGCAACCCTCGACCCGCAAGGGCAACGGCCCGGGTCCCGGATCGCTCGCTCCCCCGGGGACACGCTACAACCAGGATTACGAAGGTCTCGTCTTCACCTTCAACAAGCGCCACAGTAATGGTTGGAGCCTGCAGTCGTCGTACACGTGGTCACAGTCCGAGGGCTTCAGTCCACGGGCCCTGACCCAGGATCAGGGTTCACCGTTCTACACCTCGAGCTCGGGGCGAGATCCCAACAACTGGCTGAATGCCGACCAGGCACTCCAGAACGATCGTGGGCACGTGCTGCAGCTCCAGGGTAACTTCGACCTGCCGTGGAAGCTGGTCGGCACCGTCGTGTTCTCCTACCTGGATGGCAAGCCGTTCAGCCGCCAGGTCAGGGCGGGCGCCGGATCGTCCAATTCGCCGCTCGCTCAAGGCGCTCAGACGGTGATCGCGATCCCAGCAAGCTCGGACGATCGGCTACCGTCACAGAGTCCTCTGGATCTGGCTCTCGGACGGCGGTTCGATCTCGGCCGCTCCGAGCTCAAGCTGGACGTCCAGGTCCTCAACGTCTTCAACGAAGACTCGCACGACTGGTGGCAATCCCTGATCGTCCCAGCGGGCAGCCAGTTCGTTCCGGACGGCTACGTCTTTCCGCGCCGCGTGATGGTCCGGCTCCGGCTCGACTTCTGAAGACGAGCTCGCGACCGTCACGATTCTCCGGGCTCGGCGCGGCTTTCTGCGTCGGGCTCGGATTCGTTTGTGCTTCTGCGTCGGCCGCTTCCGGCAGTCCGGGCTGCTCGCTGCAGGCGCCGATCACTCCAGGAACGAGCGCCGAGCTCACCTACGTGCACGACGGCCTCGAGCGCTCGTACCGTCTGCACCTCCCGCCCGACTACTCGACCGAGCGTCCCGCCCAACTCGTCCTGAGCATCCACGGCTACACGGGCAGCGCGCGTTTCAGCGAGCTCGAGTGGACCGGCATGTCCGAGCACGCTGACCGGACCAGCACGATCGTCGTCTACCCGCAGTCGACGTCGTTCGCCGTGACTGGCAACGCGGCGAGCGGCGGAGCCAGCCCGTCGTTCGAAGTCACGTCCTGGAACGATCTCGCATGCAGCGCGTCTCCAGGACCCGAGGGGCCAACCTGTGCGGAGGATGCCGACCCCTACCCGTGCCCACCAGAGTGTGGCAGCTGCGGCCCGTGCAACTGGTGCAGTTGCCACGACGACGTGGGTGCGATCAGGGCGCTGCTCGACGCGCTCGAGGATCGGCTCTGCATCGACACCGATCGGGTCTTCGTCGTCGGCTTCAGCAACGGCGGTATGTTCACGCAGCGACTCGGCTGCGCTCTTGCGGAACGGCTGACCGCCGTCGCTCCTCTCGCAGGCACGCTGGCCCGAGGCTTCAGCTGCTCGCCTGAGGGCGAGCCCGTTTCGCTCCTCCTCCTCTCGGGGACCGCAGATCGCACCGTCCCGCTCGACGGCAGTCGTTCTAGCGACGGCTACTTCTACACTCCCAACGAAGACGTGGCGTCGCAGTGGGCGAGCTCTCAGCAATGTGATCCCGACGCCACCCCGGTGAGCACATCGTGGGACGGGGTCGGCGACCTCGAGTGCGTCGAGCACACCAACTGCGCCAACGGTTCCCGGGTCATGAACTGCTCCTGGAACGGACGCCACGACTGGCCCAGGGTTGGCGACCTCTCCGACCCCGAAGCCCGCCCCTTCGGCAATGAGCTGTTGTGGTGGTTCTTCGACTCTGTAGCGCTGGGGTCTCAGTCCGACCAAGAACCGTGAACACCAAACGCATCATGAGTTCCAGACTTTGGCCGTCGGCTCTGGGCCTCGCCCTCCTCGTTGGCTGCAGCGACGTCCCGACGGGCCAACCAACCGCTGGCCCGGACACCCCGTTGCCCGAGACCTTCGAAGCGACCTCGACCGTCGAGGAGACTCTTCGGCAGCATCGCGCCCTTCCCGACCCGAGCGAAGAGATCTGGTGGCGCGCGACGGGCAACGCGATGGCCTGGCGCAACAAGAACATCCACCAGTTCGTGCCAACGGTGACTGTGCCCAGAGCTGGCCAGGTGAGTGAGCTCGCGTCGAAGACCGACGCTCGCATCACGGACTTCGAAGTCACGGTCGGTGGCAAGACCGTGCGATTCGGCGACCTCCTGGAGAGCGACGACTCGACAGCGATGGGCGTCGTCATCGTGCATGGTGGTGAGATCGTCTTCGAGCGCTACCCGCGAATGCAGGCCTACGAGCGCCCCATCTGGTGGTCGGTCACCAAGGTCTTCGTCTCTACGATGGTGGCGCTGCTCGAGGCCAGCGGTGACGTCGACGTCGATCTGCCGATCGAGACCTACGTGCCGCGACTGAGCGACTCCGACTTTGCCGGTATCAGCGTGCGCAACGTGCTCGACATGGCATCCGGGATCGACTGTGCCGACGACGACTACTCTGATCCCGACACCTGCTACATGCGTTTCGAGGCGTCGCTGGGCGACGCCGAGCGGAGCGCTACCTCTCCCGACAATCCCTACGACTACCTGGCTGAGCTCGACGTCGGTCACTGGGCCGAGCCTGGAGTCGGCTTCGACTACAGCGGCACGAACACGTTCGCGCTCGGCTGGCTGGTCGAAGAGATCACCGGGCTGACGTTCCAGGATGCCCTGAGTCGCGACGTCTGGCGACACATCGGCGCGGAAGCAGACGCGTCGATCTACGCAGGAAGGCTGGGCATCCCGCTGACGAGCGGCGGACTGCTGGCACGTCCTCGAGACGTCGCGCGCTTCGGTCTCTTGTTCACACCCAGCTGGTCCGTGGTGAACGCTCGGCGCATCGTGCCCGAAACCCACATTCGCCATCTGCTCGAAGGCGGGCGGCCCCAACTGCTGGAGCGAACTCGATCGGGTGACGCGAGCGCTCCCGAGGTCCGTCACAACGTCTTTCAGTGGGACCGGGTGTTTACCAACGGCGACATCTACAAAGGCGGCTGGGCTGGCCAGGGCCTCCTCGTCAACCCAGAGCGGGACTACGTCGCGGTCTGGGTCGGCTACAGCAAAGACGACGCGTCGAGCGAGGTGGCTCTGTTACCGGTGATTCGCGAGGTGTTGGACGGGGTCTATGGGGAGTAGGAGCACACTCCACATTTGCAAGGCAACGGGACAGGCAACGGGACCGGCCACTTGCCCCCACAAAGAGCAGAACGTTGTCATCCTGAGCTGCAAGCGAAGGACCCCGACCGGCACCGGTACGGTTCTCAGAGTCTTCACCGTCATCGCAGCACACTGTGCTGTCAGCAAGACCCTCTGCCTCCTCGAGTACCTCGTCGGTCACTCCTCCTCACGCCCCCAACCATACTCGCACCTCGCCACCGCTTCACTCACCAGACCGTCCCGCACGTCGCGCTCCACGGCCGCCGGATCGCGCTCCGACGGATCCCCCAGACCTCCGCCTCCCGGCGTCTCCAGGATCAGTCTCTTTCCCGCCGGAACCACCTCGCGCCCCATGCCTCGCATCTCGGTCCCGTCATCGAGAGCCACACGACCGGACTGACCCGGAGATCCCCCACTTCGGCCGCGCGCAGGATTCCCGACCCGATCGAACATCTTCGATACCGAGAAGGCCTTGTCGTGCCGGTGAGCGATCTCCATGACCTGCCCGAGTCCACCCCGGTAGCGTCCTGCGCCCCCCGAATCGGTCCGATACTCCTTACGCCAGAACACGAGCGGCGCCACTGTCTCGGTGATTTCTATCGGTGTGCTGCGAACACCCGACGGGAAGGCCGTCGCCGAGAGACCGTCTTTGCCAGGCCGGGCACCAGTCCCGCCCGTATGAAACGGATTGACGACAAACGGCTCACTGACCGTCGGTCTTTCATCAGCGCCACCCATGCCAGTACCTCCCAGACCCGGTCCCCCCATGATCACCGGGTTCCACAGGCACGATGCACCTTCGGCCGGCACGGGGAACGGCCCGCGACCGGCTCGCTCGAGCGCTGGCTCCAAAGCGCCCAGCACTACGTCAGGCAACATCTGACCAATCGCATGTCGAGCCGCGACCGCGCACGGAGGTGGCGCGTTGAGGATGCAGCCCTCCGGTGCTGACACCCGGATGGCACTGAGCGACCCTGCATTGTTGGGAATCGACGAGCCAATGACGCAGCGCACTCCGAACGAGCTGTAGGCACGGGTATACGTGAGCGGCACGTTGATTCCGCGCGAGGATCCTGGCGACGTCCCCTCCCAGTCGATGGTGATGCCGTCGTCGTCGATGACGACTGAGCAGATCAGGTCGAGCTCACTCTCGTAGCCATCGATGCGCATCGCGTTCTCGTAGCGACCGGCTGGAAGCTCGCGGATTTCGCTCAGCATCGCGCGCCGCGATCGGTTCACGATCTGGTCCGAGACTCCCCCTGGACCACCGAGATCCGGCAAGCCCGTTTCGTCCATCAGTTCCAGGAGCCGGGTGCCGCCGACGTCGTTGCAGGCCGCGAGCGAGTAGAGGTCGCCTTCGGCGACGACGGGATCGCGAACGTTGGCCTTGATCATGGTCATCAAGGTCTCGTCGATCTGCCCGGCTCGAAAGAGGTGACGGATCGGAACCCGGAGCCCTTCCTCGTAGACCTGGCGGGCATCAGGACCAAATCCGCGACCCCCAACGTCTGCGATGTGACTGGTGGAGGCGAACAAAGCCACGAGCCGATCGGCTCTGAAAGTCGGTGTGACCACCGTGAAGTCGTTCAGGTGTCCGGTTCCCAACCAGGGATCATTGGTCACCAGCACGTCACCCGGCACGAGAGTCTCCGGCGGATGCCGATCCAGAAAGTGACCTACCGAGACTGCCATTGCATTGACGTGCCCCGGAGTCCCGGTCATCGCCTGCGCCAACATGCGGCCCTCGAGATCAAAAACACCGGCGGACAGGTCGCCCGCTTCGCGCACCGGTGTCGAAAACGCGGTGCGTACGAGTGTCTGAGCCTGCTCCTCGACGACGGCCACGAGGCGATCCCAGACGATCTGTCGCTCCAGCGGATCCATCACCCAGCCCTTCTCTCGAGCACGAGATCGCCAGGCGGCGTCAGGTAGGCAACGAAGCCAACCGGCAGCACGGTCGTCGTCTGGTCCTCCGTGATCAGGGCCGGGCCCCGAACCGCTTCACAAACCCCGTCGAGCTCGTCGCGGCGAAGGCACGAGGCTTCGATCATCCGCTTCGAGGAGCTGTCGTACAGCAACCGTCGCGCAACCGAGTCTTCAGGGCTCGGGCTCGACTCCCGACGTAGCTCGTTGCTCGTGGCATCGAGCTCGACTCGCTCGACAGGGGCGGCGGTCGTCGACAGCGACAGCGTCCAGCTCAGGACTTCGACGTCGAGCCCGGGAATCGTCCGACCAAACAGACCGCGGTACGACTGCTCGAATCGATCGTGCAGCTCGAGCGGATCAAGCAGCCCATCGCCGCTGGCATCCAGCTCGACCGCCACTTCATTCCCCTGCCCAACGTAGCGCATGAACGCCTGTCTCTTCTCTTTGAGCGTCTCCGAAGGACTCACTGCCAAAGCCACGACGGCGGCAGCCTCGTGGCGCATCTCGTCGAAGACCTGGCTCACGGCCGCACCGTCGAACTCGGAGAGTCTCACGTAGCGGCTGCGCACGACCTCGTACGCGACGGGTGCCAACAGAAAGCCGAGCGCCGATCCCACTCCGGCTCCCCTCGGAACGACGATGCGCTCCAGACCGAGCTTCTCCGCAAGGCGTGCGGCGTGCAGCGGCGCCGCCCCGCCGAAGGCGACCAACGTGCGCCGACGAACGTCCTTCCCACGTTCGACTGCGTGGGTGCGAGCGGCGTTGGACATGTTCTCGTCGACGACCTCGCTGATCATGAAAGCCGCATCAGCACTGTTCACTCGGCTGTCGAGTTGACCCTCGAGGAGGTCGACTTGCTCTCTCGGCTCGCTCAGCTCGGCGAGATCCGAAGTGACCGCCCGCTCAGCGGCATCGACGTCGAGCCGCAGCCGTCCACCCGCAAAACGCTCCGCGTCGATGCGGCCCAGGACGACGTCGGCGTCGGTGACGGTGGCGCGATCGCCGCCCGCACCGTAAGCGGCTGGTCCGGGTGACGAGCCTGCACTCTGCGGCCCTACTTGGACACGGCCAAGACTGTCCACTGACACGAGGGAGCCGCCGCCTGCGCCGATCTCGACCATCTCGATCACCGGGATTCGCACCGGCAGCCCACTCCCCTTCTTGAACCGGTACGAGCGGTCCACCTCGAAGTCACGCGCCTGGAGCGGTTCACCGTCATCGATCAGACACAGTTTTGCCGTCGTGCCGCCCATGTCGAACGAGATCACTCCGTCGACGTCGTAGATTCTCGCGATGTGACTCGCGAGAATGGCGCCCCCCGCCGGACCGGACTCCACGAGACGAATGGGTGAGGTGACAGCCGTCTCGACGTCGACCATGCCGCCACCCGACGTCATCAGGAGGAGGGGGCAGCAAAAGCCGCGATCCTCGAGCCGCTGCTCGAGGTTCCTTAGATAACCCTGCATCAGCGGCTGAACGTAGGCGTTGGCACACGCCGTCGAAAGCCGCTCGTACTCGCGGATCTCCGGACAAACCGAAGACGCCAGCGTCACGGACAGATCTGGCAGTGCATGACTGATGAGCTCACCGATGCGCAGTTCGTGAGCGGGATTGGCGTAGCCGTGGATCAGGCCAACTGCGACACTTTGAACGTCATGTCGGCGCAGCACCGGCAACAGCGACTCGACGTCCTGCTCCTCGAGCGGCAGCAAGACCTCGCCGTCCTTGTCGACTCGCTCTCGCACCGGCAGGCGCAAGAAAGGAGGCACCAGCGGCTGCGGACGGTCGACGCCGATGTCGTACTGCTCGAAGCGGTTCTCCTGCGCCATCTCGAGAGCATCACGATGCCCCGCGGTGACCACGAGTGCCGTCCTGGCTCCTCGCCTCTCGATCAGCAGATTGGTGGCGAGCGTCGTTCCATGGATGATCAGCCCGACGTCACCGGGCTCGATTCCGGCCGCGCCCACGACCTGGGTGACTCCTTCGAGCACGGCATCTTCCGGTGACGCCGGCGTGGTCAGCACCTTGAGCGTCGCGGGTGCGCTCCCTCCAGGCACGTCGAGGGCGATGTCCGTGAACGTTCCGCCGATGTCGACGGCGAGGCGTGGCTTGTCGCTCACTCGAGGCTCCCAAGGGCCAGACGTCAGATCACGCGCTCGTTGCCACCGTCGATCGGGATCTGGGCTCCGGTCGTCTTCGAGAACGTGGGCGAGCAGAGAGCCAGCACGACTTCGGCGACATCGGACGACGTGATGCTCGTACTCAGGAGGTTGCGGCGTTTGTACTCCTCGACGCTCATGCCGTAGTGATCGGCTCGGCGCTCGAGGACGCCGCCAGACCAGATCCCCGTGTCGAAGACGGCATCGGGATGGACGACGTTCACGCGCACTCCTTCAGGGGCAAGCTCCAGAGCGGCGACGCGCACGAGTTGATTGAGCCCCGCCTTGGAGACGCTGCAGGCGCCGGCACCTGGTCCCGGC
>JANQPS010000553.1 GCA_028285365.1 Thermoanaerobaculia bacterium
TCCGACTCGACCTCCCAGCCCATGAAAGCCAGCGTGTCTCCCGCCTCGTCCGAAACCAGGAAACGTTGCTCCAGATCGTCCATGCGGTACGAGAGCGACTTACCGCCGCGGTCCACGCGCTGCATACCCAGCAGCTTGCAGGCGAAGTCGTTCCAGTCGTCGAGTTGGTCCGAGCGGACACCGAGATACGCGAGGGATGACAGGGACATCGTGCTTCTCCTTGGTCGAGGACCGGGCCCTTCCCGTCGTTCTCTCGAAACGGCGGCGGGCTTGCCGTGCGGTGTTTCGAACAGCTGCTCGAAGGCTCGCACGATCGTTTCGATCGGCCAAGACGATGTTTCCGAAGTAGACTATCGGCAATGCCGATTTCAGCGCCGGAGTCTTCGTCGCGCTCTGGATCTCTTCGCGCGAAGAACCTGAACCTGCTACCGCTGGTACTGGAGATCCTTCAGACGCAAAGCGTGACCCGGGCCAGCGAGCGGCTCCATCTGAGCCAGTCGACCACGAGTGAAGGACTCGCGAAGGCCCGAGCCCTCTTCGGCGACGAGCTCCTGATTCGCGTAGGTCGGTCTATGGAGAAGACCCCGTTTGCCGAGTGGCTCGAGCCCCGGCTTGCCGCGTCGCTGGAAGACCTCCGCGAGCTGTTCACAGAACAGACGGTCGACGTGGAGTCCATGCGCCGGCATTTTGTGGTCGCAACGGCGGACTACATCGTCATGCTGTTCGCTGCCCCGCTGATAGCGCGGCTGCAGGAACAGGCGCCCGGCGTCTCGGTCCAGTTCGTCGAGCTGAGCGGCTCGACCCCCCGGACACTCGAGCGAGCGGAAGTCGATCTCATGGTTCTCCCTGATGGAGTCATCGATCTCGGATCTTTCCCGTCGAACAGCCTCTTCGAGGAGCGCTACGTGGTGATTGCCCGCAAGGGCCACCCGTCCTTGCCACCCACGCGTCGCGGTCGTTCCGGCCGTCCGAAGCTTACGCGTCGGCAGTTCGAGCGCTGCCTCTATGCGGCCTACCGACCCAGCCGCGACTCGCCCGGTTCCGCCGCAAGCGACGCACTGCGCAGAGCCGAAATCGAGCCTCGCGAAGTGCTGTCCACGGCGCAGTTCACCCTGCTACCGCACCTGGTCGAAGAAAGTGATGCCATCGCCCTGGTCCAAGAGCGACTCGCCCTCAAGTTCCAACGGCTCGCCGCCATCGAGATCCTGGAACCGTTCTTCGAGGTACCGCGGCTCGACATCCGAGCCTACTGGTCCCCGCTTCTCGATGCCGACCTCGAGCACGCCTGGTTCAGGAGTCAGGTCGAGGAGATCGCAGCGGCTGTGTGATGGCGTTCGTAGCGAACCGCGGCCGCGGTAGGCATGGCGAGGTCGGCGCCGGCGCTCGGGGCGTTGCGCGGAAGATCCGTTCTCAGGCCCTGCGAGCTTGGGTGCAAACGCGACGCCCGCTGGATGGGCCACCCAGTGCGCCGCAAAAGAACTCAGGCCGCTGCGAGCACGCGATCCAGAACGTCGAGCAGCTGATCCGCGTTCGCGCGATCGAAGACGAGGGGAGGACGGATCTTCAAGACGTTGCCATAGCGCCCGCTGAGACCGATGAGTACGCCTTCTTTCTTCATGGCGTCCGGGATCCGTCTTGCCTGGTGCGCGGCCGGCTCGAGCGATTGCCGATCGGAAACGAGCTCGACGCCCTGATACAGACCGAGACCCTGAACATTACCGACGATCTCGTACTTCGTAGCGAGCTCTTCGAGGCGCGATCGCAGATAGCCGCCCACGTCGACGACGTGACGAATCAGCTCACGCTCGGTGATCTCGTCGAGAACCGCGCACCCGACTTCAGCCGCCACTGGATTCCCGCCGAACGTGTTGAAGTAGAACTGACTCTCCGCGAAGCGCTCCATGATCTTGCGGCTCGTCACCAGACCGGCGACCGGATGACCGTTGCCGGCCGGCTTTCCGAACGTCACGATGTCGGGGGTCACTCCGTAGCGCTCGAAGCCCCACATGGTGCCGGTTCGTGCAAAGCCTGCCTGGACTTCGTCGGCGATACACAGGGCGCCAGCGGTGCGCGCGTATCGGTAGGCGTGCTCGAAGTAGTCGACCGGCGCCTCCAAACCGCCTTGGGAATCGAAGATCGCGTCGCAAAGGAAGGCCGACACCCCCGGCCCGCGCTCGTCGAGCTCCCTACAGGCAGCAGCAACGAGTCTTCCGTAGCTTTCGCCGGCTAACGGGTCGCCGGCACGATAGGGCCCTCGATAGAGGTTCGGTGGCTCGACGGCGACGACGTGATCGGGACGTCGCTCGGGCGGCAGTCCGGCGGTCGACAGTTCGGCGATGAGGTTGGAGTTGCCGTGGTACGAGTACTCCATGACCACCACACCGCGCCTTCCGGTTGCCGCGCGCGCCAGACGCAGCGCCAGCTCGTTGGCTTCGGTGCCGGTACAGGTGAAAACACACATCTCGAGCTCAGCCGGCAGCGAGCTCGCGAGACGCTCGGCATACTCGACGACAGACTCGTGCAGGTAACGCGTGTGGGTGTTGAGGACCCCCGCCTGCCGCTTGAGCGCCTCCACGACTCTCGCATTGCAGTGTCCGACGCTCGGCACGTTGTTGTAGCAGTCGAGGTAGCGACAGTTCTCATCGTCGAAGAGCCAGACGCCCTCGCCTCGAACGAGATGGACGGGGTCGCGGTAGAAGAGCAGGTTTGCCCCCATCGACTTGCGACGACGCTCGATCAACGCTCGTTGGGTAGCACCCGAGACGTCCTCCGCTTGAGTGCTGGCTCCGAGGCTCGGAGGACGCGTGTCGCCGGATCGAGATCTCGAAGACCCACTCATGTCGACTGCTGCCTCACGACAGGTAGTCCTTCGCCAGCTCGTCGACGGCAGCCACTACCATCGGAGTGAGCTCTCGAGCGGTCTCGGTCTCGCTGCGCGAATGCGCCCAGGCCAGGTACGTCAGACCTCGCAAGAGGAGAAATAGAGGAAGCTTCTGGACATGCTCCTCGGGCAGAGGACGCCGCGACCTATAACCCTCGATCAGTGCACCGGTCGCTGCATTGAAGTGTTCTTCGCCGAGGTGAAAGAAGAGGGTGGTGGCGAGGTCGAAGACATGCCAGCCGAAACCCGCGTCATCAAAATCGATCAGACAAATTCCGCCCGCACCACGCAGCAGGTTCTCCGGCAAGAAATCGGCGTGAATCAGGCCGTAGCGATCCGCGGACTTGCCAAAGGCAGCGAGCTCGCTGAGCGCGGCTCGCTTCGCAGCTCCCAGACGCGCTCGCTGTTCATCGGTCAGGTGCTCCAGGTCCCAGTAGCGACCCCAGAGAGGTTCTTCACCGACGATTCCGTCCTCGTCCCAGGCGTGTCGGCGGAACCACTCCGGGCGCCGCCAACTCTCGCTGTGGTTGTGAGTCGATGCCATCAGCTCGCCGATCAGAGCGAAGGTCGTCTCGATCTCTCTAGGATCAGCAAAGCCATCCTCGATGGAAGCCAGGGGCTCGCCATCGAACCACTCCAGCACGTCGACCTGGCGCGGCTCGGGTACGCCTGCGGCCTCGGCGCTCGCGAACGCCGCGCCGTTTCGAGTCGCCAAGGCTTTGGGAGTTCGGATCTCGTCGCGGCTGATCGCTGCCATCCAGGCGAGCTCGGACTCGAGCTCGATATCGCTGTGGTAGCCCGCCCGATGCACACGCAGCGCGTAACGATGGTCACCTGAGTCGATCTTGAAAACGGCATTCTCCCGGTGCTTGATCAGCTCGATGTCCGGATCGGCACCGAGGTCCCAGTTGCCAAGAGCCGCACGCGCAAGGGACTCGAGCCTGTGGCCCTGCTCCTCGGGAGTCTGGTCGTAGAAGTCGTCACTCTCGACGTCTTGGCTCATTGTCCTTGCTCCTGTTGCCTGATGGCAGCCCGAAAGACAGCCTCGCCATCGAGCACAGTGGTCAGCACCTGCGTTTGGTGCACCTCGCGTATCGGAATCTCGAGCAGGTTGCGGTCGAGGATGATGAAGTCGGCCTTCTTGCCCTTCTCGATCGAGCCGGTGTCTTCTTCCTGATACAGAGCGTAGGCACCACCCAAGGTGAAGATCCGAAGCGCCTCCTCCAGAGTCACCGCGTGCTCTTTACCGAAGTGATCGTCCGAGCCCCCAGGCACTTCACGCGTCACCAAAGTCTCGATGGCGGGGAACGGATTGGGATCGAAGACCACAGGCCAATCGCTCCCGGCCGCGACATGGGTTCCGCTCGTCAGGATCTCGCGCACCGGAAACCCCCAGGCGAGGCGGCGCTTACCAATTTCGTCTCTGAGTATCTCGGCGCCCTCGCTCGGCTGCCAGAAGTAGGGTGAGAATTCGGCGATGACACCGAGCTCCGAGAAGCGCGGCAGGTCGTCCGGATTGACGAAGACTGTGTGGGCAATCACGTGTCGCGTGCCGTTCTCGCCATGTCGAGCCAGCGCCCCTTCGACGGCGTCGAGAGCGGTGCGCACGGCGCGGTCGCCCACAGCGTGAATGACGCTACCGAGTCCCTCAGCGTGTAGCCGCGCGACCTCCTCTTTCATCACCTCAGGAGGATTGCGCATTTCTCCGCGGAAGTCGGTGCCGAGGTAGGGATCGATCATCGCGAGAGTCTGGCCACCAGCCGAGCCGTCAAGCACGAACTTGATATAGCGAGCACGCAGGCGCTCACCCTCGTAGCGACTCCTAGAGGCTATGGCTTCTTCGGCGGCCTTCTTGGCGGCATCGGTCGTGAACTCCACCGGATGCGCGATCGAGGCCACGACTCGCGCTCGGAGTCTGCCCTCTTCGTCGAGGCGCTTGAGGGCGGCCAGGACCTTGGGAAACGCCCATACTTCGTTGATCGACGTCACCCCTACGGAAGAGAGGCGGTCAATCGCGTCTTCGAGACCATCGGCGTACTGCTCGACGGTCAGAGCGGCGGCGTTCTCGAGAATCAGGTTGGTCGCCAGCTCGCGCAGGACTCCGGTGGCTGCTCCGGTCAAATCGCGCTCGATCGTGCCTCCCTCGGGGTCGGGCGTGTCACGGTCGATGCCGACCAACTGGAGCGCCAGACTGTTGGCCAGCATGGCGTGACCACCAACGTCCCAGAGCGCAACCGCGTGATCCGGAGCGAGCTCGTCGAGAATGGACCGGTGTGCGGGCGGGCCACTCTCGTCACCGATCACTTCGGTGAGCCACGGAAGACTGCCACCCAGGATCGACTCCTTCTCTGGGTGTCTGGAGGCGTAGGCACGAATGGCGTCTGCGATCTGCGACCACGAACCATCGGGGTCGACGCTCAGGTTCAAGGCGAACTCCGCTGCCATCTGCGTGTGAATGTGGGCATCCTGGATGCCAGGCATGACAAAGCGACCACCAAGATCGACGACGTCGGTGTCCGGGCCGATCAGCTGCTCGATGTCAGCAGTCGTACCTACCGCCACGAAGCGGCCGTTCGTGATCGCAACCGCCTCGGCCCATGGCTCACCCTCGATCAGTGTGTAGATCCGACCGTTGCGATACACCGATTCAGCGGCCTCGCCTCCCTGGGGATCAGGCGCGCCGCAGCCAAGGCCAAGAGCGAGAGCCACGCCCAGCGAGAGAACGGAGACTCCTGGGCGGTATTTGCGTCGAATCATCGCGGGCTCCCATCTCGAATGCCGAATCTATTCGAGTTTGAGCAAAAGTCAAATATATTCGGGTTTTGAAGGAGTCACCGGGGGGCATGCGAGAGGCGAGGGTCACTGCGACGCGGCGAAGACGCGGCACGTACGCAAAGGGGGAACAGCGGCGCGATCGACTGTTGGTAGCCGCCGCAGAGCTGCTGCGGACAGCGTCACTGGACGAAGTTTCTCTAAAGGACATCGCTCAGCACGCCGAAATCCCGGTCGGTTCGGCCTACCACTTCTTCGCCAACGCGCAGGACGTCTACGTCGGGCTCGCGCAGCGCTTCATGTCGTCCCTGTACGAGCGCATCGCACAGCCATACTCAGTCGAGGAGGCACGCACCTGGCAGACACTCTTCGAGACCGCTGTGGATCGTGCGGCTCGGCTTTATGAAGAACACCCCGCCTATCGACAGCTGATCATCGGCGGTAAGGCACCACCCGAGATCAAGCTTGCCGACAGGGCGCACGACGAGCTCGTCGGCCGGCTTATGATCGAGATCATCCAGCGACACTTCGAGCTCGAAGAGTTCGAGGGCTGCAACGAGGTTTTCTTCTTCACGACCGAAATCGTCGATCTGATGTTCTCGTTGTCCGTGATCCGCGACGGCGAGATCACTGCGAGAATGCTTGCTGAAGCCAAGCGAGCCGGACGCGCGTACTTATCGGACTACCTACCCGAGCAACTCACACCGCGACGCTGACCAGGTGCGCGCGTGGCCAGCGATTCCTGCGGTCGGCATCGGCAACGCCAATCGGTTTCGACGACAGACGACGCGCGCCGGTCGAGTGTGGACGCGATCACAGTCAGTAGCTCACCTTGGTCGACAGTGGGCGCTACGTCGTCGACTCCCGCGAGGGTTGCTGGGCTAAGACGGCTCGCGGGAGTCAAGGGCCGAAGACCAAAGCTCGCACCGCCTTCCGCTACTGACTGCTTGCCGCGCCTCGCGCTACCATGGACCCACAGTACCGAGATATGACCCAGCTGCTGGCGGCTGGATCGGCATGCGTGTCCCAGAGACGAGAGGACAACATGGCTGACAACATCGCTATCGAGGAACTCGAGTCCCGACCCGTGGTGGAAGTCGCGACCGAGACTCGTTTGTGGAGAGTCCCCAAGGCTCTGGCCCAGGGCTTTGCGACGGCAAGATCGCACATCGAGAGCGAGGGTGCCGAGGTCGAAGGGATGCCGTTCGCTCGTTACCTGGATATCGACTGGCAATCGTTTCGCGGCAAAGGTGCCTTCGCACAGTTCTTGGACGTCTTGACCGCCAAGCAGAAGATGCGGATTGGCATGTTCACCTCGGGACCAGTGCCCAGCGGTGGCTCCGCAATCGGAACCCAGATCGCCGCGGGCCGCTACGTGACAACCTTTCATCGCGGCGCCTACCACAAGGTAGGCGACACGTACCGCAGAGTCTTTGATTGGGCGGTGGACCATGACGTCAAGCTGGCTGACAGCACCATCGAGAACTATGTCGATGACCCTTCTGACATGCCGATGGCAGAGGTGCGCACTCGCATCTGGATTGCGGTTGCCTGAGCGGAGGAGATTTCGAGGGATCGCTCGCCTTGGCGGCATTTCGTCTGGAGGTGCTCGCTTGCCCTTCGCTCGATCGGTCATGAAGCCGGAACTCACGCGACGCCTCTTCGTGTTTCTCGTAGCGGCGCTGCTGGCTGGCTCGCTCCAAGCGGCCGACGGCAACAACGTTGCGATCGCCTCCGGAAAGCCCCGCGGAGTTCAGGAAGGTGAGCCCACCGTGTTCCGCGGCGTACCCTTCGCCGCACCGCCGGTTGGCGAGCTGCGGTGGCGGGCACCTCAGCCTCCGACACCCTGGTCCGAGGTCCGCGCCGCCGACAGCTTTGGTCCGGCCTGCCCTCAAGCCCCACGTGCTGATCGACCGGGCGTGCTTGGTGAAGTCAGCGAAGACTGTCTGACGCTCAATCTCTGGGTGCCTCCGAGCGATCCTGAGTCGCCTCTCCCGGTAATGGTCTGGATCCACGGCGGGGCCTTCGTGGTCGGCTCGAGCTCGTGGCCCTGGTATGACGGCTCCGAGCTGGCTCGTCGTGGTGTGTTGGTGGTCACCGTGAACTATCGGCTGGGTCGCCTCGGATTTTTCGCTCATCCTGCTCTCTCCGAGCTTCATGGGGGGTCCGAGCCGCTGGGCAACTACGGTCTCATGGATCAGATCGCGGCACTCGAGTGGGTACAGCAAAACATCGCCGCTTTTGGCGGCGACCCCGACAACGTGACCGTCTTCGGGGAATCAGCGGGGGGTGCGAGCGTTCTTCATCTGCTCACCATCGATGCGAGTCGCGGGCTCTTCCACAAGGCGATCTCGCAGAGCGGTGGTGGCCACGGCCCGTCTCGTCACATCAGTCGAGCACGACCCGGAACTGGACTTCGGACAGCCGAGTCGGCCGAAGCGCTCGGAGCCAGGTTCGCCACGCAACAGGGCATAGAGGCCACCGCCAGTTCCGCTACCACCGCCGCCGCCTTGCGCGCTCTTCCGCTCGAGATCATGGTCCCGAATCAGGCGCTGGGGGTTAGGGTGTCGCCGTTGATCGACGGCAAGCTCGTCGTCGACGACGTATCACGGCGACTGAGCAACGGCGAGCGTCACGACGTTCCTCTTCTGATCGGCGCCAACAGCTTCGAGGGCAGCCTGGCGCGGGTCCTCGGGGTCGGCGAAGGCATGATCGAGCGCCTGCTGGGTCGATGGGCGACCGAGGCGCGGGAGCTCTACGACGCGGACTCCGATCCGATCTGGCCCCTGCGCGTCTATGGCGACTCAGCCTTTGTTGCGCCAGCGCGCTGGATCGCTCGGCAGAGCCAAGGGATCACCACGCCGACCTTTCTGTACCACTTCAGCTACGTTGCTACGGCAACTCGTGACTCGGCGCCCGGCGCCGCTCACGGCGCCGACGTGCCGTTCGTCTTCTCGACGCTCGACAGACTACCCGGTGCCAGCGACGAGGATCGGCGCATGGCCTCGGCGATGAGCGACTACTGGGCCTCCTTCGCCAAGAGCGGAATCCCGAGCAGTGCGGGTCATCCGGAGTGGCCTGCCTACAAAGGCGAGGAGGACGCCTTGCTCGAGTTCGGCACCGAAATCAGAGTGCGAGCCGGGCTACTCTCCGATCGCCTCGACTTGTTCGATCGGCGCTTTCTTGGCCTGGAGGAGCGTTGGGATTGAGCCTCGGCCCCGCTTCGGATCAGGAGATTCCATGATGCACAGAGTAGAGGTCTACTACTCCTTTCGGAGCCCGTACTCCTATCTGGCCACACCGCGCATGCGCGAGTTGACGGAACGCTACGACCTCCAACTCGAGGTGCGCGTCGTGTTGCCGATTGCTGTTCGAACTCCCGAGTTCTTTCAGAAGGTCAACCCTTTGTGGCCTCCCTACCTGATGCGCGACGTCCACCGTCTCGGTGAATACCTCGACATCCCCTTTCGATGGCCGAGGCCGGATCCGGTCGTCATGGATCGCGAAACCATGACCTACCCGGCTGAGCAGCCCTACATCTGGCCCATCTCACGATTGGGAGTGGCGGCGGCTGAGCGCGGTCGCGGATGCGAGTTCACATGCGAGGCTGCGCGCGTGATCTGGAGCGGCGAGGTCGACGACTGGCACGAGGGGGATCACCTTGCCGGCGCCGCAGAGCGCGCCGGTCTCGATCTCGACGAGATGCAGGCAGCGATCGACGCTGACACGGATCACTTCGACGCTCGGATCGCGGACAACCAGAAGTCGCTAGAACAGGCCGGACACTGGGGTGTGCCGACCTTCGTGTTCGAAGGCGAGCCGTTCTTCGGTCAGGACCGCATCGACCTCCTCCTCTGGCGCCTGCAGGCCCAAGGGCTCGAGGAACGGAGCTGAGAGAGAAGCCTCGAGAGAAAGCAACCGTCAGTCGAGGGATGTGCCCTTGACGGCAGGTCCGTTTGACGTCTTGCGCTGAGCGTCAAGCCGTAGCTCGCTCCGGCACGAGAACGGACCCTTCCAGGGTCAATGGGGCCCTCCGAGATTTCAAACTCGACGAGTCCCTCGGCCCGAGCTTCGGGTCGTTGGACTGGGTGCGATATCTCTCCAGATTGGTTGTTGACCGTACGGTCGTAAACCTCTATAGTGCGTCCATGGCTCGTCCGCGCGAATACGACGAAGACACGGTTCTCGAGCAAGCGATGTCGCTGTTCTGGTCGAAGGGCTACGAGGCAACGACAATGAGCCAGCTGCTGGAAGAGACGGGCCTTGCCAAGGGAAGCCTCTATCAGGCTTTTGGTGACAAGCAGAAACTGTTCCTCAAAGCGCTCGAGCGCTACCTGGAGCGCGGCCGAAGAGACCTTCGAGGATGCCTGAACGGTGCGGAAAGCGGGTACGCCGGACTGCGCAACTGGCTGCTCGAGAACGCTCGACCATCTATTGCTCGCGGCATCCGCAGGGGGTGTCTGGCAGTCAATACAGCTGTGGAGCTAGCGCCTCACGATCCGGAGACCCGCAAGGTGTTGCGGGCTCACGAACGAAAGATGGAGAGGCTCTACGAGGACTGCATCGTTCGCGGCCTCGAAGACGGCAGCCTCTCGAGCTCTATAGAACCCGCAGCCGGTGCGCGTTGGATTACCAACACGATCTACGGCTTGCAGATTCGAGCCAAGCTCGGAATGAGCCACGAACAGGGTCGCGAAACGGTCGAATCCACGTTGCGATCGATGGCTGCCTGACAACACTCGAATTATTTTTTCGCCTGTTTGCGACCGTTCGGTCATAAACGTTCTATCACTCAACCACAAGGACACGAGACCATGAGCACGAGCCACGCCAACAAGACCTATCTGGTAACCGGCGGAACCACTGGAATCGGCGCAGCAACCGTCCGACACTTGACCGAAGCGGGCGCGACAGTGGTCGCAACCGGGCGTTCTCCGAAGACCCTGGAAGCTGCTAGGACAACTGCTCCGAACAGAGTAGAAGTCCTTGCGTCGGACGCCGGCGACCTCAGCGCCATCCGCGCTCTGATCGAGCACCTCGAACAGACCTACGGCAAGATCGACGGTGCCTTCATCAACGCAGGCGTCGCTCCGTTCGCACCGCTGGAAGCCTGGACCGAAGAACAGTTCGACTCGCTGTTCAACGTCAACGTCAAAGGTCCGTTCTTCCTCGCCAGGGATCTCGTCCCAATACTCAACCCCGGCAGCGCCCTGGTCTTCAACACCTCGATGGTTCACTCCATGGGCATGGGAGCGGCCGCGGCTTACGGCGGCACAAAAGGAGCCCTTCGCTCCATCGTTCGATCCCTGTCCGTCGAGCTGGCCGAAAAGGGAATTCGAGTCGCAGCCGTCGCTCCCGGCCCCATCGAGACGCCACTCTACGGCAAGCTCGGAATGGAGAAGGATCAGCTCGATGGCTTCGCAGCCAACGTCATCAGCCGTGTACCGCTTAGGCGATTCGGCGCTGCCGAGGACATCGCCCAGGCGACGGGCTTCCTACTCAGTGACGCTGCGCGCTTCATCACGGGCGAGGAGCTGGTCGTTGACGGAGGCTGGGTCAACAACGTCGCCTAGCCCAGCGACGCTCGACACACGGGCAGACTCTTGGTTGCCTGCCTGACCCGTACTCTCCGGGATGGGACCCCGAACCAGCCGCTCAGGACGCTGGCGGGGCCGGTCGATGACCGGCCCCCAACTGGGTGATGAGAAGCGCTGCGCCAATGAGGGAGAAGCCCTTCAAGAAGGACGCCTGCTGGATTGCTCGCCACGCTGCTTCCTCGGCGTGGAGCATCTCGTAGCCGTGAACGGTGATCGTGACCGGCAGCAGAAAGGCCACCAGCAACCACCCCCCGAGGCGCGGTCGCCAGTTGAACAGGATCATGACGGCGCCCGCGAGCTCGACGACGCCCGAGAGCAAGACCAGGGCCTCGCGGAAAGGGATGGCGTCCGGCATGAGCGCGACGTACCCGGCGACGTCGGTGAAGTGAGTCACGCCGGAAAGGAAGAAGATCAGCGTGAAGAGCACACGCGCGGTTACAGTGAGGAATGGGTGATTCGGAAGCTGGTCTTCTGAGAACATGATTCTCCCGCTGATCGGTTTCGACGACAGTGCGCCGCGCGCACCCGAAGCGCACTGCTGTCCTTGAAGGGCGTTCGTTTCCGTCGAGCCGTGGGCCTAGAAGGCGGCCCGACTCAGGATCCCGCCTGACTCTCGGCTGCCAGCTTCGCCTCGTGTGCGGCAAGCCAAGCGGCCTCTTCGCCCGGCTCGGGTAGGACGTCACCGCCCTCCATCACCCAACTCGCTGGCGTGTCGACCGTAGTCGCCACGATCTCGTCCAGTGGAATCCCACTGTGAGCGTGAATCGATTGCCGCATCTCCTCGACGATCCGAGCCTTCTGCGCATCCGTGCGCCCTCCTCGAATCGAGCCGAACAAGAAGGCGGTGTTCCCGTCCAGGGGAAAGTGAGATGCGTCTTCGAAGAAGAAGGCATGGACGAACTCCGGCGGAGCTCCGGTGACCTCGCAGTGGATTCGCGTGATGTCGTCGGCGATCTTGGGCTTGGCGCCATCATCGATGACACCTTTCGTGGAATTGCAGACATAGAGCGGCATGGCTTTCTCCTTCTCTTTCTCGAACTCTGGGCTCTACACAGCGCGGGGATCGCTGATGACGGCGACGATTTCTGCGAGGGAGCATCCTGTCTCTTGCATCCAGAGATCACAGAGCTCTCCGAGGAGAGAGACACGCTCGTCCTGCTCGATCGGCTGATCGGCAGTGAACGAGACGATCGACGAGGTCGAGGGTGCCGCGGCAGTGAAGCCGCTTCCCGCTGGGACGGAAATCCAGGTGATATCCGCCGCTTGTCCGAACGCTCCCTCGGAGAAACGTTGTAGCCCCTGCTGCAGCTGGGCGCGCTTCGCTTCTGGAGTCTGGTCCTGCTGAACCAGGCACAGGCATCGTGTCACTGGTCTGCTCCTTCTTCGTCTTGCCCATAGATGGACAGTGGTTTGGTGATGGGTTTGGTGATGTGGTTTGGTGATGTGTCCGCGCCCTCTAGCTTCAGCGTGGCCGGCCTCATCTCGAGGTCGCATACCGTCGGCAGAGAACTACACTGCACAGTGTAGTGTAATTCACACTTCAAGGCAAGGGTGGCAAGCCAAAGCAACTACACTGTGTAGTCTCGGTAGTAGAAGACGAGGTCACAGGATGGTCAGTGAAGAGCAAACCACCAGACGCAGGAAAAGCCCAAAGAGGGCGGCCGTGATGGAGGCGGCGACGGGCGAGTTCCTCACACACGGGTTCTCTGGAACGAGCATGGACCGCATCGCCGAGTCAGCCAACGTCTCGAAGCGCACGGTCTACGACCACTTTCCAAGCAAAGAAGACCTGTTCCAGGCCATCGCCGACGAGATCCTGCAACGTGTCGACGACATGCCGTCTCACGCCTACTCCCGAGACCTTCCCCTCGAAGAGCAGCTGATTGCGATCGGCAAGACGTTCGCCGCGACCATCACGGACCGGGAATTCATGAAGCTCTCCCGAGTCGTCCTCGCGCGCTTCATCCAGTCACCGGAGCGAGCGCAGAACACCTGGAAGGCCCACGCCCGACTCCGAAGAGACATGACCGCCCTGTTCATCGCGGGGACCAAAGACGGCAGGCTGCTGATTCCCGATCCCGACAAGGCGGCCGCGCAGTTCTGCGGCTTGATCAAAGAGATCGCCTACTGGCCCGAGTTGATGGCGGGACAGGAAGCCATCTCGGTTGATGACCGGGAGGCCGCCGTCCAGTCCGCGGTCGAGATGTTCCTGGACCACTATCGAGCCTCATGATCCGCGGTTGACCTAGTACACCAGGCCGATCGCACGAGGCAGCGCTGGCCGCCTACTTCAAACAGGCGTTCCCACTGATTTGCCTCGAGGACCTCCACGGCGACAACGAAGCCATCCGCGACGCGTCTCCAAGAGGAACGACCGGCGCCCGAGCGACCTCGACGTCAGCGACAATCTGCGCGGCCCTCAGAACGAGGGGGCGCTGTCAGTCGACCTGCTTCAGAAACTCGATCTTGCGGTAGTGCGCTGCTCGAGGACCGTGAAAGTTCTCCGCTGGCGCCCCACCCATGGTGAACTCGACTGTCGGATCGAGACGGTGCCTGAACGGTGCCGAGCCGATCTGGGATGTCACCAACAGCCGCTCCGCAACCGAGGCCGTGTGGCCGGCTCCAGTCACCTTGATGTGCTCGAACCGGTACGCGTAGCCATTCTCCTCGAGTCGCCTGACGACTCGGTCGGCCGCAGGTGAGGACGGCCAGACGGCGTCAGCGTCACCAGAGATGAGCAAAATAGGAGCCTCAATCCTCTCGACCGGAATGATGTACGGCGCGTTCCGGTCTTCTGTGAGCTTGCCGATCAGCATGTGACGCTGGAACCACTCGAAACCGTCGGCGTACTTCTGGTTGACGCCGAGCAGCTCCTTGAAGCCGGTTCCCTCCACGAGTCCAAAAGCCGGGAGCGGACGACCTTGATATGTCCAGGCATATTCGTAGGTCATGGCGGGACTGCAGCAGGCGCTATTGACGATGTTGGACGGGACTCCGGAGACCACGGCCGAGACCTGTTCCGGAAAGGTCGACGCGATGATGAGTACGCCCTCTCCTCCGCGAGACGAGCCCATCAGGGCAACCTTCTCGCTTCCCGTTTCACCCTTCAGGTACTCGATCGCTTCTTCGAAGTACTCCAACGGGATCTCGAGCAACTCAGCAGGACGGTCGGGGTAGTTGAAGTGCGCGATCGCGAGCGCCGTCAGACCTTCGTTCGCAAGAGCCTGCGCTGCCGATTCCGGCGCACCGCCCCCGGAGCCAGAGATGACGAGCACAGGCGTAAACGACGAAGGCTCGGGCGGCCTGAACAAGACGCCTCGCAGGTCACCTTCGCGGACTTCGTGACGCGTGACACCGTCGCGTACAAGACGCACCTGGTGCGAGGTCGAGATCTCGGTGGTGTCCAGGCTGTCGGCGCGAGTTTCGACTCTGGCGGTGAGTGTGACCTCGACGCTCTCCCCAAGTAACGGCGCACTTGGCACGCTCTCCGTGTCTGGAGCCGGCACCATGGACCAGAAGAGGCCAAATGCGTCGACACCCATGTAGGTGCCGTCGACGGAAGCAAGAACTGCCGGATCCACGCGGCCCTCATGATCCGCGTAGTAGGTGCCGCGCGAAGACCAGACCCGCTCACCCAGGTCGGTAAGCGATGCGTCAATGATGACCTTGCCGCCGGCTACGGCGCCGCTCACCTGGATGGAAGGCACCTCCAACGGCAAGCGCTCGTCGGGGCTGACGGATATCCGAGTCTCTGCGGTAAGGGGTCCGCACAGGCAGATCAGCCATAGGACCAGCCAAAGGATGAGTCGTGTTCGCATAACTTCAAGGGCGAAGGGCCATCAGGAGCATATCTACAACTCTGACGGCCGAGGTCTTGGTCCTGTCGAGCCGAAGACATTTCGGCTCGGTGACGCGAGACACAACCAAATCCCGAGACCGAGCGTCTCCGACTGAAGGCTGGTTCACTCGAGACAGGCGCGATCATCCGCATGTCGGGGCGGATCGAGGTCAGGTTGAGGCAGGTTGCAGGCGCCATGCATGGCGCCGTAGGGTGGCCGTTCACGAACTCGGAGGATCGCTCGATGGCGGAGTTCTACACCTCTGTTGGGATCGCGAGAGGTCGGCGGGGACCCTGTCCGGCTGCGGTTCGAGTTGGGTGGCCCTCGGCACTTTCGACCGAAATCACAGTGAGGGTTTCGTTCTAGCCGGTGGTGAACTCGTCTCCCTCCGCGATGACAAAACGCGATCCAGTGACCTCCACCAGCCGCCGCCGCTCTCACACCGGCACACCCCATCGGATCGTCAAGACTCCAGCACCGAGCTTCCAGATTGCCAGGACCGCGATCACGTGCTCAGGCGAATTGCGTAGCGCGATGCCGACCAGCTCATCGCCTCCGACACCGGCCTCGCTCAACCGATGCGCTAGCTGGTTCGATCGCTGGTCGAGCTCTCCCCAGTCACCTCGTACGCGCCGGCCCGAGCGGGCACGCGATTGTCATTGGCCCGACTTGCCAAAGGGACAAAGACGATGGCCGTTTCTTCTCCGCGTGCGGCGGCCAGATCAGCAATGCGGCGTCCGAGAGACACCGGTGCAACTGGGACTTCGGGCGTGGCGGGACGGGTCATCGCGTCCTTGTGAACGTTCCTAGAGATACTTTGCCAGCCGTCGAAGCGGAGGTAATCGCGGGGGCGTACAATATAGTCAACAAAGTTGTGAACAAAATTTCTCCAGAGATTCCGAACACGCACGTCAACCCGCAGGAAGATCGACCGTCTCAGGCCTACGAGGCGATCAGCGCTCTCCTCGTCACAGGGCAGCTGCCGCCCGGCAGTCGGATCATCGAGACCGACCTCGTCGATCACCTCGACCTCGACCGAAAAACGGTGCGCGCCTGTCTGGAGCGCCTCGAGAAGGAGGGTCTTGTCGCGCGCCTGGGCGGAGGCCGGACACGCTGGGCTGCGACGGCGCTCACCAGTCGTGATCTGCGTGACCTCATGGAGATCACAGGGGAGCTCGAAGCCCTGGCCGCAACCCGCGCCACGGGACTGGACGAGTCGACTCACGCCGAACTGGTTGCCGAGCTCCGCGGAATTCACGGGCAGATTCTGGAGCTTGTCGAAGGCGACCGGTCGCTCGAGAGCCGCAACGTCGCCAAGCTGTTGAGCGCCTTCCATTGCCGACTGGTCGAGGTTGCCGGCGGCGAGCGACTGACGGGCATCTGTCACGCGCTCAAACCGCAGGCAGCGCGCTATGCGTTTACCTATCTGCCCTACCTCTCATCCGAAATGGACGGCTTCGCCAACTATCGTGCCGATCTGATCGACGCCATCGAAGCGCGCGATCCGAAGCGCGCCCGCCAGGCCGTGCGGGCGATGTTCGAGCGATCGACAAGCTGCTACGAGCAGGCCATCGGCGCCGTCGGTGAGGCGGGTGTCTGGGTCGAGAGCCTTCGAAACGATGCGTCCTGACAGCGGCCCGGTCGGGTGCCGAAGGGGCTTCTGCGCTGCCAGTCGGTAGCGCCTACACCAATGCAGCTTCTGTTCGGCTCACGCCTTGGATAGAGACAACACCCTGAATCGAACGGAGCGGCTAGCGTACGGCGCGGGTGGCGCCGTCCACTCGGTCAAGGACGCGACCTACGCGCACTTCGTACCGTTCTTTTACGCTCAGGTATTGGCGCTGTCCCCCGGCCTGTATGGGCTGGCGGCGATGATCGGCCAGCTTTTTGATGCTGTGACCGATCCACTAGTGGGTTCGCTGAGCGACCGAACACGGAGTCGCTGGGGCCGCCGACATCCTTGGATGCTGGCTTCAGCCGTGCCGCTCGGCCTCTGCTTCCTCCTCCTCTTCCGACCACCAGAGGGTCTCTCGCAAGTCATGCTGTGCGGTTGGCTGATCACCACGTCGGTCGCGATCCGAGGCGCACTCACGATGTTCTACGTGCCTCTGGCTGCTCTTGGCGCCGAGGCCTCGCACGACTACGATCAGCGAACTCGAATCGTCAGCTACCGCACGACTGCGCTCTGGCTGGCCACGCTGCTGATCCCGTGGGCTGCCTACACGTTCGTCTTCGGCAACAGCAGTGCCGTCGACGGCCGCCTGGTGGAGCCGAACTACAGAGTCTTCTCCTGGTGGGCGGCCGGCCTCGTCGTCGTTTTGGTGTTGGTCTCGACGCTGGGCACCCGCTCGCTCATTCCAAAGCTCCCGCAACGTGGCGACACCGAGCGATTCAGAGTGCTCGACCCCTTCCGTGACGTGGCAGAGGCGCTGCGTAACAGGAACTTTCGCTGGATCTTCGCTGCACTTCTGGTCCTCGGCGGCACCACCGGCGTCACCAGTCTGCTGGCGCCCTTCGCTTTGGCCTACTACTGGGAGTTTTCGACAGCCACCGTCGGCCAGCTGACTCTGTTCTCGGTCGTGCCGACCATCGTCGGCTTCTTTATAGTCCGACCGATTGGCCGGCGCGTGGAGAAGATGCCCCTCTGCGTTGTTGCCATTGCCGTGATCTCGCTCAACGCGCTGTGGTGGTACGGCGGCAGACTCCTGGGCTGGCTACCAGAGAACGGATCCATGGCTCTGCTCGTCCTCGCCTACGTCCACCAGTTTGTTCTCATCATGCCCGCAGTCGTCGAGCAGAGCGTCTTCCCCTCGATGATCGCGGACATCGCCGATGAGCACGAGGTCGAGACCGGTGTCAGGAAGGACGGCACGTTTCAGGCCGCGACCGCCTTCGCCGTCAAAGCGCCGCTGGGGCTGGGCCAGGGATTGGGCGGTCTGCTGCTTGCCTGGATTGGCATCGGAGCCGGCACCCTTCCCGGCGAGGCCAGCAGCGAGGCGCTGCTCCGCCTCGGGCTGTCGGCCGGCCCTATCGCAGTCGTGCTCTACCTGCTGGCACTCCTTCTCTTCCTCCCGTATCGGCTGTCGCGAGCGCGACATCTGCAGCTGCAAAACCTCTTGGCGTCGAGGCGTTCCCTGCCTTGATTGGCGAATGGCGCGGGGCAAGCCGAACATCGTAGAAGTCCCTATGCCCTGAATCCTCCGGCCGGTTCATAGTGGTGAGTCCTCGTCATGGGAAGGAGCCCGTGATGCCAACTCACGACATCGTCCTCCACGGCGCGACCGGTTTCGTCGGGAAGATCGTTGCTGACTACCTGGCTCGGCACCCCGAGGCGGGTCGATTCTCCTGGGCGATCGCCGGGCGCAATCCAGAGAAGCTCGCGCGCGTCAGAGACACCGCTGCCGCACGAGGCACCGAGCCGGGGGTCCTCGTCGTGCAGGCCGCAGACGAAGAGTCGGTCGAAGCGATGGTGTCCAGCGCGGCGGTCATCTTGAACGTTGCAGGCCCTTTCAGCGAGTACCACGCCGATCACATCGTCGGCGCGTGCGCGCGCTCGGGCACCCACTACGCCGATCTCTCAGGCGAGTATTGGTATCAGCGTCTCCTGATCGACGAGTTCCACGAGCAGGCCGAGAGCTCGGGCGCCAAGATCGTCGTGGCTGCAGGTGTCGACAGCATTCCTTCGGATCTCGGCGTCCAGTTCGCGATCGAGCAGCTGGCGGCGAAAGACGGGCGTGCACGCCATGCCAAATCACTGTTCACCAGCTATGCAGGCTCATTCAGCGGTGGAACCCGCCGGTCGATGCAGGCCCGCAAGCGCATCGAGCAATCAGGCACCTACGAACCGGGGTTTCACACGGACTCCTACGTTCTGGCACCCGGTGCCCAGCGCTCGCACGACGGCGAGACAGTCAGCGGCTGGGATTCGCGACGCTTCGACACCGACCTGCGTCGGTTTGGCAATCCGTTCTTCATGGCTCCGATCAACACGCGCGTCGTGCGTCGCTCTCTCGCCCTGGACGGGCACCTTCCGTGCACCTACGAGGAGGGGATCTCGACAGCAGCATTGCTCGAGGTGCTCTGGCTCTACGCGAGTCGCGGGTTCGGCTACTTCGTGGGCGCGCCAATCCCCATGAAGCCGAAGTCAGGCGAAGGACTGCCGCTCTGGTTGCAGAGGGCCGGCAGGTTCTGCGTGCGGGTCCACGTGACAACGGATGATCGAACCCAAGCCGCACTGGTCGAAGTGCGAGGTGCCGGCGACCCGGGCTACCTCGCGACATCGAAGATGTTCTCCGAGGTCGGACTCAGCCTGCTGCTCGACGACGCTCCGGCCAGAGGCGGTGTCCTGACACCCGCCACGGCGCTCGGCCCGGTGCTGAGGCGGCGGCTTGACGAGGCCGAAGACGGCCGTTTCATGCAGTTCCGAACACTGAAGTAGAACTCACGCGACAAAGGCCACATGAGTACCCAAGACCAATACGACGTCATCGTCATCGGGTCCGGAATGGGCGGTATGACGACGGCAACGGCACTGTCCCGAACGGACCGCAGGGTCCTGCTTCTCGAACAGGCACAGAACATCGGCGGGCTGACGCATACGTTCTCGCGGGAAGGGTTCACATGGGACGTGGGCATTCACTACTGCGGCACGTTTCGTCGTGATCAAGCGGGCGGCAAGATGCTCGATTGGCTCAGCGGTGGCACGGTCGAGTTCGCCTCTCTAGGAACCGTCTACGACACCCTTCATTTTCCCGACGGGTTCGAGCTTCCGGTTGGTCGCCCGCTCGAGGCCTTCAAGATGGAACTCAAAGACCGGTTCCCAGGCCACGCTGCGGAGGTGGATGCCTACTTCGAAGCGCTGCAGTCAGCCGAAGCCGCCTTGCACCTCGCAACCAGCGAGCGAGCCATGCCGGAGCCTTTCCGTTCTGCCCATCGGTGGTGGAACCAGACGAAGATCAGGCGCTGGTGTGGTCGCACGACTGGCGACGTCATCGACGAGTGCATCAGTGATCCGAAGCTCGCGGCCGTCCTGTCGGCTCAGTGGGGAACCTTCGGCGGCGCACCGAAGAAGGCGAGCTTCGGCATCCACGCAACCATCATGGGCCACTACCTCGACGGGGCGGGTTACCCAGTCGGCGGCGCCTCGGCAATCGCAAAGGGCCTCGTGCCGGTCATCGAGTCGGCAGGCGGCACGGCCCGTGCCGCGACTTCCGTCACCACGATCTTGATCGAAAACGGTGCGGCCGTCGGCGTCCGCACCGACTCTGGTGAAGAGTTCAGAGCGCCCGTCGTCGTCTCCGCGATCGGTGCAGGCGAGACTGTCGAGCGCCTCCTCTCGCAGGACATACGCCAGCAGGCCTGGGCCGTCGAGATCGCCGGACTGGAGCCATCAGTCTGCCACTTCGAGATCTATCTCGGTTTCGAGGGGGACATTGCGCGGCAGGGCGCCACGCGGTCGAACCACTGGTTCTACGAGAGCTGGGACACCGACGAGGGCATCTGGTCGGACCTCGACAGTCCGATTCCCATGGTGTTCGCGTCGTTCCCTTCACTCAAGGACGAGACACACGATCCTGGTCCCACACAGCGTCACACGGGCCAGTTCATGGTTCTTGCCGATTGGTCCACAGTCGCGGAGTTTGCTGAACGTGGTGCGAGGGAGCGTCCCGAAGACTGGGCGGCATTGAAGGAGAGCATCGAGAAGCGCATGATAGCCTTCTACGCCGAGAAGTTTCCTGCGCTGATGCCACTGATCACCTTCCACGAGCTCGGCACTCCGCTTGCCACCGCGAGATTCACCGCGCATGAGAAGGGTGGCTTCTACGGGCTCGAAACCACGCCGCGCCGCGCGCTGTCGGAGGCGCTCAGCCCGCGCACGCCCGTTCCCGGCCTCTTCCTGTCCGGGCAGGATGTCGTGACGCCCGGCATCGCCGGCTCGCTCTGGGGCGGCATGCTGTGTGCGGCCGCGATCGACTCCCGCATCTTCACGAAGTTCGGGTGACGCGTCGTCGTGACCACCGACGGTGACGCAGACTCGACAGGGGCTCCCCCTGGCTACGAAGTCCGCTTATGCTGCTTCACCGCCAGGCGCGCGATCTCCTGCTCCAGCTCAGGTGGGTAGGGCTGCAGGCCCGGTGGTGCTCCTTCGGCACCACCTTCAAACAACCAGCTGATCCCTCGCAGCATGACCGCTGTGTACAGATCGAAGAGGTCGGCGCCGCCTACATCGGTCTCCGACGCCAGATTCAACAGGCTCCCCTTCGCCAACAAGAGGAGATGCGTTTGGTCGAGGTCGAACCGCTCGACGTGGGCTTTCATGCGCTGATGAGGCTGGCGGTAGAGCCAATCGATGTCGATCTCCCGGTTGGAGTGACCGGCGTTGAAGAGGATCGTCCCCGGCTTGACCTGGCTCAGCTGCTCCTCACCAAGCACTCCCTCGACACCAGTGGCCGTCACGACGATCTGACAGCGGGCTAGGCCTTCCTCCAGGCTGACCGGAATGCAGCCGTGATGCTGCGCGGTGATCAGACGCACCGCGTCGAGGTCGGTCACGTAGACGATGGCGCCAAGATCGCGCGCACGCTCGGCGATACCTGTGCCGACAGGACCATAACCAACGACCAGAACAGACCGACGGAAGAGACTCATCCAGGTGACCTGGCCGAAGACCGGCCAGACTTCACTGCCTACATGGAAGCGGTTTTCCAGGCCATCCTTGAGCGGAATGCTGTTCCAGTCGAAGACCGGGAACGGGATCTCGTGATCCCGCAGCAGGTTCAGCCCACTGGTCGTCGCTTCGAGCGCGCCTTGGACTGACGGCCCGCGGTCCCGGTAGGCGACGCTGAGCTCGCCACCCATGTCGCACAGGTAGTCGGCGTCAAAGGCGCGCACGAGCTGCATGTTGCTGTCGTAGTCCGCTCGGGTCATGCCCTGCCAGCCGTAGACCGCAATGCCGCGCTCGGCCAGATAGACGGCAACGGCATCCTTTGTGCTGTCCACGTTGCAGGCTCCGAGCGCGATCTCCGCACCACTGTCAGCCAGCGCCAGCAGCATGGGCAAACAGTTGGTGGAGACGTGCATCCAACACGCCAGTCGCTTGCCTCGGTAGTCCCGCTGACTGATTTCGCGGCAGTAGTGCTCGGTGATCGGCGTGACGTAGCGCAACCACGCGATTTCCGAATCGTCTATCCGGGCGCTCCGTCCGGGATCTTTGACTCGAGAGGAATTCATGGCATCTCGCTCTCTTCGGTCCATGAGCCGAACAACCACGGGCCGAGCGGCGCAGCCTGGCTGCGTCACAGGTCCGTGGTGATCGGAGCCTACATCCGCTCGGGCCAGGGGTGACGAACCATGCCGACACCATCCAGCGATCGTTCGCTGGAGAAGCGAGATGGCAACAATCGAGAGGTGGGAGAAGGGAGCTGCGGCGGTGCGCCGCGTGCGCCCAGGGAGCCGTCACTCCTGACGCAAGACGTCAACAGCCTCCATCCTGGCCGCCCATACGGCCGGAACGATACAAGCAAGAAGCCCCACAGCTACCGCGGCTGCTGCCATCGCCAGATAGACCAAAGGGTCGAAGGGATCGACCGCGTAGAGCTGGTTCTTCAAGAGACCGCTGGTCCCTGCCGAAAGCAGTAGCCCCGCGACGGCGCCTCCGCACACTGGCAAGAGACCAAGACGCACGACCGTGGCAGCCACTTTGCTGCGATCGGCGCCGAGCGCAATGCGGATTCCGATCTCTCGAAACCGCTGCTGGGTGGCGGAAGCCACGACGCTGAAGATGCCGAGCATTGCGAGCACGACCGCCATCGCGGCGAAAGCTCCCAGCAGGACGAGAAGGAACCGCTCGCGAGCGCTGGCAAGGTCCAATTGGTCGCCAAGAGTAGTGACGCCGAAGAGAGGCATCGCGGAATCGATTCGTCGCACGGCTTCCCGAACGCCAGGCAACGCCACCCAAGGGTCTCCCGAAGTTCGCACGAGAAGGTGGGTGCTGCCGGTCGTATCTTGGAGTATCGGAGCATAGAAGCTCGGCTCCTCTTCCAGCGCCAACGTCTCACGACGAACATTGGCCACGACTCCGACGATAGTGCGCCAGTAGGAGGTCGGCCCCGGCTCGCGATCGAAAGCCACACGGACGCCAATCGGATCTCGATCGGCAAAGTACTTGTCGACCAGCGCCTGGTTCACGATGACAACACCCTGGCTTTCGCTGCGCTCGAAGTCCCGGCCCGCGAGAATCGGCACACCCATCAGCTCAAAGAGGCCGGGGGAGATCTCGTCGTGCCGGACGCCGACGCCGTATTGCCGGTCCGACCAGCCTTCAGCCGAGAAATCGCTTCCCCAGCGCTGGTTGCCGAACGGGAGCCGGCTGCTCAACGCAACAGACTCGACACCCGGAACCGACTTCACCCCATCCAGCACCTGAGCATAGAAGGCCGACACCTTCTGTGGGCTGTCGTAGCGGGCCTGAGGAAGCCGCACGGTCGTCACGAGAGTTTCGCCCGGTTCGAAACCCGGATCGACGTTCTGGAGTCGAAGCAGGCTCTGACCCATCAACGTCGCTCCAAGAACCAGCGGCAGAGTGAGTGCAACTTCGGCCATGACCAGAGTCCGAGTCATCGAAAAGCGCCGTGAGCGCAACTGTGGATGAGAACTCGCCGCGCTGGCCCGCCACGCAGGAAGAAGACCACACAGGAGTGCGGTCACGAACGAAACGGTCAGCGCAAAAAGCAAGGCCGCCGGGTTCAACCCGACCGCATCGAGCCGAGGAAGAACGTCTGGTCTCAGCTCGACCAGGGCGCCGACCGCCCACAACCCGAGCACACCACCTAGAGCGCCGCCAATTACCGCCAGGAGGAGGCTCTCTGCAACTCCCTGCAGGATCATGCGCGCACTGCCGGCGCCCAAGGCCAGACGCGTCGCGGAGTCTCCCACTCGCGAGGCGGCTCTCAGGAGGAGGAGGTTTGCCACGTTGGCAGTCGAAACCAGGAGTACCAGAGCCACTGCGATCGACAGCATGAGAAGTGGCCCCCTGGTCTGCCCCAACATGTAGTCGCGCAGAGGCATGAGACCGGCACCCATGTCCGTGTTCGTTGCGGGGTAACGCTCTTCGAGCTGAGCAGCAACGGTCGCGAGCTCCGCCGAAGCTTGCGCCTCGTCGACGTCGGGAGCCAGGCGCGCAATCGCTCGCAAACCGTGCGCTCGCCGGAACCGCACCTGCTCCATAGCTGCCGGATTCCAGGCCACCGGCAGCCACACGTCGACGCCATCGATCGGCTGGCGAAAGCCCGCTGGCATCACCCCGACGATGCGATGAAGTCCGCCTCCCAGATCGATCTTGCGCCCGACGACAGCTGGATCGCTGCCGAACTGCTCGACCCAGAGGTGGTGACTGAGGAGGACTACCAACTCGTCGGAGCCTCCACTTCGCCAGGTCGCAGACTCAGCGAAAGGAGCCCCCAGGATCGGCTGCACTCCGAGCACCGAGAACAGGTTGCCAGTCACCCGGTGGGCGTAGACCGCCGATGGCTCACCGTCGTGAATGAGCGCTACCTCGTCGAGCCAATCGTTGTAGGCGCCCACGTCCGCGAAAGACTCGACTTCGCGCTGCCAGTCGACGTAGTTGGCCGCCGCGACCTGCGCCCTGGTCCAACCTCGTTCCGGGTTGGTCTCGTAGAGAAGCACCAGGCGGTCGGCATCGGCAAACGGGAGTGGTCGCAGCACCACCGAGTGGACTACCGAGAAGATCGCAACGTTGGCTCCGATTCCCAACGACAACGTCACGATAGCCGCGAGGCTGAGCCCAGGCTGTCGAACGAGCGCGCGCGCGGCGTGTCGAAACGTATAGATCAAACTCTCCATCCTCGAGCTCCTTTGCCGCGGAGTCGACGCGAGCGCCAGTTGACGCCGGCGATCTGCTCGCGCTCTCAAACCGCTGCCAACCAGACCAACAGCCTCCCGCACGAGCCAACACACAGCCCCACGCAGCGACCGCCTGCGGCGAGCGCGCCGAAAGCGCAGCTGAATCACTTCGACCAATTCGTCGCCGTCACGCTCCCGGCTCGCTGAAGGCCAGGCCAACAGAAGCCAGCGAAAGAACTTCGTCGACAAGGCTCGCTTGCGCTGCGCGACTGGCTTCACTCAGCCGGCCTCGCCAAAGAGATCTTTGGAACGCGCAACGGCGAGCAAGTCATTCAGGCGCTCAGCCTCCCGAGCAGCAACTCGTCGACCCGCCGCTGTCAGGCGGTACAG
>JANQPS010000558.1 GCA_028285365.1 Thermoanaerobaculia bacterium
CGGCGACGGCGGGCAGGTGCTACTTCTTGCTCCTCATCCCGACGACGAGAGTGCTGGGTGTGCCGGCACCTTAGCCCGCCATAGGGAGGCTGGCGATCCGGTTTGCGTGGCCTGGGTGAGCGACGGACGGCGCTCGCGTGCGCTCGGACTCGCTCCCGACGAAATGGCCGAGCGTCGCCGGCAAGAGGCCACTGAGGCCGCTGCGCGGCTCGGCGTAGACGGGCGTTGGCTCGGTTTGCCGGAGGGCGAGTGGCCGGCCGCGGCGTTGGCCGAGAAGTTGTGCGAGCTGCTCGAGGAGCTGCAGCCCGCGGTGCTCTACGCCCCGAGCGCAGTCGACTTTCATCCCGAGCACCTGAAGGTAGCGCGAGGGATCGCCGACGTGCTCGGCGACGGCTCTCCAGCTCCCAAGGTCGTGCGAATCTATCCAGTTCAAGTACCGCTGACCAAAGCCGCTGCCAACCGTGCGCTGCCGGTGGACGAGTCCATTGTGCGGCAGGCTCTGGAGGCTTACACGTCGCAATACGGCAGCCTGGAGCGCACGCTGCGCATGCGGCGCTATGCCGGCCGCCTGCATGGCCACGACGGGCTGGCCGAAGAGCTCCTGGAGCTACCTCCTGAGCGCTACGTAGCGCTGCACCGCGACCTAGAAAACCCAGCAGCGACGCCTGCTTACCGCGCCCTGCGCTTCGACGCCTGGAGTGATCCGCTGGCCTATCTGCGCGGCGCGTCCGCGCGCCGGCGATGGCTCGCGAGCTCTCCGTAGTCCAGCCTCTGATGAGGTCGTGTGCTCTCTGACCCAGCTATTGCGCAAGTAGAGCGTCAAGCTCATCGTCGCTTCCGATCACGAACGACTTGTCTTCCGTCAGAACGGCAGCCAGAAAGTGATCGTCGGCTTTCGTGCGGAAGTCCTCGACTGTGTAGACGGTGGGTGCGATCTCTCTACGCACTCTCTACGCAGGGTCTCGGCAGTTTCGGACGTGGCGCCGACGACCTCCATGAGCGAGCAAGATCCCACCACCATGAGGTCAATGTCACTCTCGGCAGTCTCCGCACCTCGAGCCACCGATCCATAGATGAAGGCCAAAGCCACCCGATCGCGGATCGGCTGGAGAGCTCGACTGAGGAGCTCAGCCGCACCAAGAGTCTTCAAGACCAGCCGCCGCAGCTCCTCGAAGACCGGACAGTCGGCGTTCGCCTGGAAGTAGACGTGCCGGCCCTGCTCGCGACGGGTGATGATCCGCGCTTCGCCGAGGCGCGACAGCTCCCTCTGGAGCTGGCCCATTCCTAGACCAGTCAGATCCGCCACCTCGCGAAAGTAAAAAGCGCGGTCTGGTTGGCCGTATAGGAGACCGAGGACGGCTCTGCGAGACGCCGGGAAGAGTGCCGTGGGGATCGCTGGAGCACCGGCTGTACCCATTTCGGGTGCGACTGTACCCAATTCGGGTACACAAGTGGCCAGGCCTCTTCGGGGTGAGGGGAGCGAACTCTCCCAGTCGTTGGTCGGGGAACCAGGTTGTCCCGGTGCTTCATGAGCCCAACAGGAGAGACGCTCGACAAAGGGAGCACGTCGTGTTCACGCATGTGGCGCCGGACCGGTCACGGGGGCTGAGGACGAGCTTTTCTTTGCAGCCCTGTTCAAGAGGCAGCGGAGTCGTTCCTTCTGCGTCTCCTTGTCTTCGGCTTGTCTTCGGCTTGTCTTCGGCGATGCAGATCGATCGGTAGAGACGCGACCAGACCTTGTCGTCCAGTCATTCAGTCTGGATGCACCGTGCGGTGATCTCGACCAGGGTCGGACCCCCGTAGGAGTTGTGGTCGATCCGGCGAAGCGGCCTGCCCATCTCTCCCCCTCGCCCAATATGGACGAGGAGGGGTGAGTTGCGCCTTCACATTTGTTCTGCGCTCTAGTCAGCCATTGTGCGACGGACGATGCTTCGTTGGCCGAGTATGACTTGCCATTGTGTACGAACGTGCATACACTTTTTTCTGTGGCCTAGGAGTGGGATCCAGCCAAGGCACGAGCCAACCTGTCCAAGCACGGGGTCTCGTTTCCAGATGCCGCCTTGGTGCTGGAGGATGAGCACGCTCTCACGATTCGGGACGATCGAGTCGGTGAGATCCGCTTCATAACCATGGGAAGTGATCCCTTCGGCCGGGTTCTGGTCGTGGTCCATGTAAGCCGAGGCGAAGCCATTCGAGTCATTTCAGCGCGCAAGGCGACTCGCACCGAGCGCCAGCGCTACGAAGAGCGCCCATGAAAGACGAGTACGATTTTTCCGGAGGGAAGCGCGGGGCGGTTGTGGCCGCCACGACAGGCAAGACCAGGATCACGATTCGCCTTGATGACGACATCCTCGAGTGGTTTCGAGGGAAAGTCGAGGCGGCTGGCGGTGGGAGCTATCAGACGCTCATCAATGCGGCGCTTCGTGAGTACATGGAATCCCCGGGCTCGGAGCTCGAAGACACTCTGAGACGCGTTATCAGGGAAGAGCTTCGGCACGCTAGCTGAATGTTGGCGAGCGACACCTCTCGATTGGGCTGACCACTCCGACCTGAGGCGTCTTCTGGTACGCCCAAGCGAGGCATCCGATCGCGACCTGTTAAGCGCAGGACTTGGACGCAGGAGCATCCGGCCCTGGATGCACCTTGCGGTGATCTCCGCCAGGGTCGGAAATCCCTCGGAACTGTGATCGAGCAACTGATCGATGGTCGCCGACTGGCGTGGCACGAGTATGGCGATCCTCAGGGCGCGCCTTGCATCTACACCACCGGGCCTCCGGCCTCACGGGCATCATCTACGACGCAGTCGCGCGCGAGATGGGAGTGCGAATCGTCTCCGTGAACAAGCCCGGGTACGGTCGCTCTGACTTCCAGCATGGACGTCGGCTGGTCGACTGGCCACGAGACGTCGCGGCGCTTGCCGACCACCTCGAACTGAGCCGGTTTGCCGCCACGGGCGAAGGCATGAAACCGATGAATCGCCGCCTCTTCTGGCTCGCCCAACGCGCACCTTGGTTGTTGAGACTCGCCATGGGCTCGATGCTTCGCACACTCAGGAACCCGCAGCGACGCGAGCGCTGGATCCAGCAACAGCTCGAGGCGGCGCCAGAGGTCGACCGGGCGCTGATGGATCGTCACCCGGAGCTAATGCAGCTGACCCTCGACGCGGCTCTGGACGCCTTTCGCCAGGGGCCTCGAGGCGCCGCGCAGGAGATGCAGATCTTCGGAGAACCGTGGGGCTTTGCCCTGTCCGACATCGAAGTGCCAGTCCACGTGTGGCACGGTACAGAAGACGTCAACGTGCCGATCGCGGTCGCCCGTCGCCTCTGCCAAGAGATCCCGGGCGCCAACGCCAGCGCCCGACTGATCGAGGGCGGCGGTCACGCCCTGGGAGTCGATACGGTGCGGAGATGATGAGAACGATCCTCGAAGCGTAGCGGCCCTTCGACTCACTCGCAGATTGGTGATTGATGTGCCAACCATGTGGATGGGCGCGCAAGGCGACTCGATGACCTCGTGCGGCGACCCGGTAGGCTGACACCAAACATGGGCCTCCCGATCAGTATCGAGATCGATCCTGAGAGCGCCAGGCCGATGCGCAGGACTTCCAAGGCCGCCTCCCAAACCGCGAGCGCCAGAACGGTGTTTGGCAATCTACGCGATCCATGACCCGAACCTCACTCCAAAGGCGCTTGTCTGCTTGACGGCATGGGAAGTCATACCGAAACAGCGCCAGGACGCGGGAAGCACCAATGAAGCGAAGCACAGCAGTTGTCCCCCATCTCATCGCGACGATAGGACTCGTGATGTCCCTCGTCGCTGGTTCGGCCAGCCCATCGACCGAAGACGAGGGAGTCGCCAGATTCGAGTGGGGCCAGATGGTTGTCTCCGGAGTCGAGGGCAGCCGGGTCCGAGTCGAAGTCGTGCGTCTTGGCGCTGCGCACTCGGCGACCTCCGTGCGCGTGACGACAGCGGACGCTTCGGCATCGTCGCTCAGCGACTACCGGCTCCTTGGCGAGTGGATCGACTGGCGTGCCGGAGAGAGCGGGGCCAAGAGTCTGTGGATCGACCTGGTCGATGACGGGGATCGCGAAGGCATTGAGACATTCCAGGTCGGTCTCGCGAGCATGGACGGAAGCTCGACGCCCGCAAGCCGAACGATCGCCGTTCGCGAAAGTGTCACGCAGAGCGGGACTGAGTTCGGACTCCTTGGCGATCCCAGGATCGATCAGGTCGGAGTCAACACCGCAGCTCCGTTCTTCAGCGACTACAGCCTCGGGGGTCAGAGCGACGGCAACCGTGTCATCACCGCCGAGATCGCCTGCCCGAACGGTCAGACGCTCTGCGAAGGCGGCGGCCTCTTTGCACGCCGATTCTCACCTGAGAACGCCCCCCTGGGCCCTTCCTTTGCCGTCAACCCGAATCGCGAGGGCGCCGAAAGCGAGGGCAGTGTCGCCTACGGCCCCGCCGGTGTGTTCGCCATCGTCTGGCGTCAGACTGAAGAGAATGGGCGCCGGTCGATCTTGGGCAGGGTCTTCGATGCTTCGGGCGACCCGGCCACAGGCATTGTCGTCATCGATGAGAGCCCGAGCGCCCAGCTGCACTCACCGATCATCGCCGGCGACCTGACCGGGGGCTACAACGTCACGTGGCACAGGAACGACGAGATTCTCGTCGAACGATTTGGACGAGGGCCTTCCGTGCGTCGGCGTGTCGCCGGTGGCGGCGTGATGACCGGCGCCAAGGTCCGATCGACAGCCCTGGGCGAGACGATCGTGGTGTGGCACGAGGCAGGCGCAGCACAAGCTGCTCGATCGGCTGCTTCTCAAACGAGAGGTGCTTTCGACGGTTCACCGCCGTCCGGTGCCAGCAGCATCTTGGGCCGCCGGTTCTCACCGAGTGGCGAGCCTCGAGGGGAGCCTTTCGTGATCGCGACCACTGACGAAACCGACTTCGACGCGAGCATCGAGGAAAGTGGCGACGTCAACGTCGTGTTCAAAGAGCCCACTGGCGACCGCATCATCGGAGCCAAAGTCTCGAGCGATGACGAAACTCGCGAGCAATTCGAGGTCACGGAGTCAGCCGGTGTGCGCTCGAGCCCGCGCATCTCGACCAATGGATCTGGAGACTCGGTGGTCTCCTGGGATGAGGAGATAGCCAGCGACGGCGAGGTCAAGGGCCGCATGATCGACCGTCGCGGCCAGGCACTGACCGGCATCGCCACGGTTGCCGCTCACGACGATCTCCTTTTCGACGCCAACGACTCTTCACTGTCGCTCACCGACTCGAGGGACGTCCATTTCGTCTATCGCCGCGGTCCAGCACTGCGGGGAAGTACCATCACCGTGTCCCCAAGCAGGGGTGACTGCCAGCCAACCGCGTCCAACCTCTGTCTAGCGAGCGCCCGCTTCGACGTGCGAGCCACCTGGGCCACCCCCGCTGGCGCCAGCAGCGCCGCATCGGCTACGCCGCTGTCCGACGATACCGGCACCCTGTGGTTCTTCGAGCCCGGCAACGTCGAAGCGCTCGTGAAGATCCTCGACGGCTGCGCGGTCAACGGGCACTACTGGTTGTTTGCAGGCGGTCTGACCGATCTCCAGGTCCAGCTCTTAGTCACCGACACCCGCGCGAGCGTCACGCGCCGGTACGTCAAGACCGACTTCGATCGCTTCGCACCCATCCGGGATCTCGAAGCGTTTACCTGTGATCCGGCCGCAGCGAGCTCTCCAACGACGTCATTGAGCCACGCCAACTCCTGGCCTACCACCAACGAGCTCCGATGGCTGGAAGAGAGCCGCCAACTGGCTCAACTTCGTCACGACACGAGCCCGAGCAACGGCGACCGAAACGCGGTGTCCTCGACTCACGAACGGCAGAGCGTCGACTCGGAAGGTCAATTCTCTTGCCAGACGCGTGCTGACGTTCTTTGCCTTGCCGACCGGTTCAAGGTGCGACTCGACTGGGAGACGACGGCGTCATCCGGCGAAGGCAGGACCCGAGCCTTCTCCAGGGACTCCGGAATGTTCTGGATCTTCGATCCGGCCAACATCGAGGTCTTCGTCAAGATCCTCGACGGCTGCGCAATCAACGGCCACTATTGGGTCTTCGCCGCCGGCCTCACCGACATCGAGATTCGGCTGCGCATCACCGACGCTGACAACGGCGATACTCAGTTCTATCGGAGCCCCGCCGGCACGCTCTTCGAGACCGTGGTCGACCTCACCCGGTTCGGCTGCGGCTAAGCCAGACCTGCGATCCACCGAGTACCGCTTTCGACGGCAGCGGCACGACCCTCACCGAGGCGAGGATTGGAGGGATTGAGGAGGGATTGAGGAGGGGTTGGTGAGGGGTTGATGGGGTTGATGGGGTTGATGTGCCAACCACGTGGTTTGGGCAGCGCACCGCAGCACCTAAAACGAGCAAGGCATCCTGTGGTCGCTCGAGCCTCGAGAGAATGTCTCCGGGGTTCAACATGGACGTGAGGGTAGAGGGGTGGGTCCCTTACTCAAACCCGGCGCTTGCTTTCGACGACCTACGTGAACAGGCGAGCAGCCCTTGCCGAAGATTCTCGCCTCTCATGGACGGAGGCTGGATTGTTGAGGCTGCAGACCGTATGCAGACCCCTGGAACTTCCTCTTGCGGGGGTTTCGTGCAATCGGCGCGTTACATGGTGACGGCGACCGGCATGGGTTGCTGACGTCGTCGACACAGAACAACGCAAACTGAAAGGGGAGGAAGCGACATGAGGAAGGACACCCAGAAGACGACCAGGGAAAAGGAGCTCCAGAACCAGGAGCTCCTGAATGAGGAGACCCAGGTCCACGAGCTCGACGATGAGGATCTCGACCAGGTCGCGGGCGGATTCATGGTGGTGCAGATGGCCCCGCAGTCGGGAACTCAACGGCACGATGTGTCTCAGGCGACAACCTCCAACCGCAGCGATGCCACTCCCATCAACGTCCCCTTTAGATAGTGGGTTTCGGCGCCGTCACGCCTGAACGGCGGGACGTCGTCAACACCTAGCGCCCTGCGTCCCTACCGCAGGGCGTACCTTCTAGTCCAGCTGCGTGGATTGATTGAGCTGCCGACCAGTGTCTTGGTCTTGTCCGGAATCATCGCGCGCCGAGCTGCGTAGGGGAGGACATGCAGAGCGAGGGCGCGAAGCCGGACGGCGGAAGCCCGCCCCGGCCGGTGATCGAAGTCAAGAGTCTCGTCAAGACA
This sequence comes from Thermoanaerobaculia bacterium, assembly GCA_028285365.1. GTDB lineage: Bacteria > Acidobacteriota > Thermoanaerobaculia > Multivoradales > Multivoraceae > JANQPS01. Next base: position 7,219 of record JANQPS010000558.1, read on the forward strand.
TACGGTCCAACACGAGCGGTCGACGGTGTCTCGTTTGCGGTCGACAGGGGCGAGATCTTCGGGATCGTCGGTCCCAATGGCGCCGGTAAGACGACCATCGTCGAATCGATAGAAGGGCTGCGCTCGCCCGACGCCGGGTCGATTCGAGTGCTGGGTCTCGACCCGACCCGCAACCGCCAGGAGATCGCGCAGGTCCTCGGCGCCCAGCTACAGGAAACGCGACTGCAGGACAGGATTCGCGTCGACGAAGCCCTCGATTTGTACGCGTCCTTCTACCGCAACGCGACCGATTGGCGCCCGCTCATGGAGCAACTGGGCCTCGAGGGCAAAGAGCGAGCCCGCTACTCGACGCTCTCGGGTGGGCAGAAACAACGCCTCTCGATCGCGCTCGCCCTCATCGGATCGCCTGAGATTGCGATCTTGGATGAGTTGACCACCGGACTCGACCCCGACGCACGTCGAAAGACCTGGCGCACCATCGAGCGAGTGCGCGACTCGGGTGTCACCGTTGTGCTCGTTACACATTTCATGGACGAGGCAGAGCGCCTGTGCGATCGCATCATGGTGGTCAAGGCGGGGCGCGTCTTGGCGATCGACTCAGCCAGTGGACTCATTCGGTGCGGTGGAGCAGACCAAACGTTGCGCTTCCGATCGCCGCAGCTGGATGAGAGTGCACTCCAGGAGGTGCCCGACGTGCAAGCAGTGCAGCGAGACGGTGCGCACGTTGTTGTCGCCGGCACAGGGAACGTGGTGCAGCGTGTTGCGTGCTGGCTAGCGGAACGCGGAGTGGAGATGAAAGAGCCCTACCTCGACCGAAGGACTCTCGAGGAGGCGTATCTCGAGCTCACCGGCCGACCATCCGCTGAGGAGTCCTGATGCTTGCATCTGAGAAGCTCGTCCAGATTGAGGCCAAGCTGTTCTTCAGGGATCCGGCGGCTCTCTTCTTCGGCCTGTTCTTTCCAGGGACCCTGCTCCTAGTGCTCGGGCTGTTCTTCCCAGGTTTCACCGAGCCGTCGGCCGACTTGGGAGAGCGGGCATTCATCGAGTTTTACGCGCCGGTCGTGCTCGTGTTCGGACTCGCCACAGTGGGGTTGGTCACGCTGCCCCCGACGATGGCGACGTATCGCCAGCTTGGGATTCTCCGTCGCCTACGCGCGACACCGGTGCATCCGTATCAACTGCTTCAAGCTCAAGTCACTGTCAGCCTTGCGGTCGCGATTGTTGCCGCGGTGGGTACGCTCTTGGTAGCTACGGTCGCCTTTGATGTGCCGTTCCCGGAGAGACCCGGATGGTTCGCCGCGTCCTTCGGACTGTCTGCCGCAGCGATCTTCGCTGTCGGCCTCGTGATCGCAGCGCGCGCGAAGACCGCCGGCGCAGGTCAAGGGGTTGGGATGGCTACCTATTTCCCATTGCTCTTCTTCGCCGGCGTGTGGGTTCCGCGCTCAGTGATGTCAGACACGTTGCGCACCGTGAGCGATCTCACTCCTGTTGGGGCAGCAGCCCAGGCGCTCGAAGATTCGTGGATGGGCTTTGCGCCAAGCTCGCTTCATGTTGCGGTTCTGGCGTTTTGGGCGCTCGGCTTGGGAGCCCTTGCAGTTCGGGTGTTCCGCTGGGAGTGAGGACAGGCGATTCTCAGTTAGCGACACCGACTAGGAGAGTGAGAGGAGAGTGAGAGGAGAAGTGTCAGCACCTGATCTGAGATGGATTGGTTTGGCTACTGGCCCGAATCGCGGTCTGCCTCTTCCCAGCGACCATCACGTTGTTGGACCGCTAGCCTGACCACTTGCCCGGACTCGTCTCTTTCGAAACGAACTCGGGCGCCGGGGATGCGCGGTAGTTCGAACTCCTCGTTCCCCAGCGGGCGAAGCTCCAGTTTCGGAGCGATGCGACGGCGGCCTCCCGAAGTCTGGCCGTTTGGCTGCACGTCGATGCGCTGCAGGTAGAGCGTTCCGTCGTCGAGCGTGATCCGCCGATTGCCGTAGAGACCAACGTAGCTTTCCGCGCTCTCGATCGCTGGTGGCGCTTCCCGCTCGACGCCGAGTCGAGCCAGGGCGTGATCGAGCGCGTCCTCGGCCGGTGTCTCGACGTGCGGAGCAACGCCCGAGCCTTCCCAGTCGTCGCCGGTCTGCGGATCGAACGTGCGTCCTACGGGAACGAAGGCATTGAATCGACCGTCGCCGAAATCCTGGATTCCGCCGTAGTGGCCTGCGCCCATTGTCGGGGTGCCGATCAGCGTTGCCCGGTCGCTGGCTTTCAAGGCGAGTGCAAGATGCTCACACGCAGAGCCGGTGCTTCCGGTGAGGACGTACACAGGCTTGTCGGCCAGCGGACTCGAGGGGCTCGCAGGCACGGCCCAGTGATAGCGGCGAACGATGCCGTCGGGTGCGGACTCGCGAGTGAGAGCCGCTGAGTCCGTGAACACGGCGCCGTTGCGCCGCTCCGACTCGACTCTGGTGTCCATGGTCACCAGGTGGGTTCGCTCGGAAAAGATGCGTGAGAAGAGCACGTCCATCACGGGCAACGTTCCGCCCGGGCAAGCGCGGAGGTCGAGGATGAGCGCTCGAGCGGCGCGATACTCGTCGAGAAAGGCGGCCATCGCCTGCTGACTCGCCTGGTCTCCAGGCAAGAGGTTGATGGCCACGTAGGCGATGTCTTCGTCGAACCAGCGCGCCCCCGAGATGGCCGGACCTGGAGGGATCCCGCGCAATCGCCTGCGTCCGGGTTGGCCGCTGCTCTTCGCATCGCTCCCGTTGGTCCGGATACGAAGGTGCGCATCCTCGTGTAGCTCGTTGAGCTCGGTCTCGAGTCGGGCCGCGAGATCCTCCGCTTTGGCGACCTCGTCGTACGCACCCTCGGCGGCCCGTGCGCGCAGATGCGTCGCGTAACGCTTGCCGATGTCGGGGAAGAGATACGTGTCCTCGAGCAGGGTGGCGAGCTCGGCTGCGGCTCGACGGGTATCCGGAGTGGTGTTCTCCGCTCCGGAAACTGGCGCTCCGAGAGCAATCGGTAGGGCCAGCAGAAGAGCCAGCAGAAGAGCCGGCAGCCCGTGACATCTTGATGGGTTCATCTCCCGCTCCCTTGACTCAATGAGGTCTGGTCGTGCTTGGACTGTCATGTAACGGCGTCACCCCGAAATCGTTCCCGCAGGAAGTCTCGATCAAGACATGGCTGCCCGACTCCGCTCATCGAGAGCGGATTGATTGGAGTGAGCTGGCGCATGGTTTGGCCCGTTGAGCCCTCGGGCCTGGAAACGTCGCGAACGGGTTTGCGGTTGCCTGGTCCTCGGAGCCACTCGCAGCGTTGCCGGTCCTCTACGAGCCCCAGCCCACCACTGACCGCGTTTCGTCCCTTCTGGCGCGAGCGAGCTTCCGCCAACAGTTAGTGTGAAGCGTATGCATCCGCTCATCGCGGCGATCGCAGATCGTGGAGCGAGGACCGGCTCGGTGCTCCTGCTCATGGTCGTCCTGTTGCCTGGACTGGCCGCACCAGGTGGGACGTCCGAGAAGGCCCGCGATCGGCCTGGGGCGATCGCGACGCGCCTGTTGGCGCCAACGCCTGTTCTTCTGCCGGGTGACGAGACGGTGCTGGCGCCGCGGTGGCGCGCCCGCGTCGACGCGGCAAGGCGACCCGCGCTATCTGCCCCACATGGCGCAACAGTGCGCGAGATTCGCTTTGGTGCGAGCCCGCGCAACGAAGACTTCAACGAGCTGGGCCAATCGGTGGCGCCCCTGGCGAATGGTGGGTTCGTCAGCGTGTGGAACGACCAGACGACCCATGGCCCCGACGTGCTCATGCAGTGGTTGACAGGGGAAGGTGGGGTCCTCTCGCCGCTGTGGCCCGGCGGCCGGGTGGTTGCCAGCGAGGTGGTTGCAGAAGTCGATCCGGTGACCGTCGGCGACCCGTTGGGCGGCGCCTTTGTCGCCTGGGTCCGCTTCGCCAGTGACCAGGGCAGCAGCCGGCTCCTGGTCCAGCGCTACGACGCGTCCGGTACTGCACTCTGGTCGACGGGAGCCGACGTTGCCACGGCTGGCCTTTATCAGAGCCAGCCTACGCTCGTGCCAGACGGTTCCGGTGGCTTGTTCGTGTGTTACCAGGCCTTTCCGAGCTCGGGCAGCAACTTCGACATCGTGTGTCAACGCCTCGACGCAGATGGTGCGGCTCTTTGGGGCGAAGCGGGTCTCGCCGCGGGCGGCGAGCCAGGCTGGCGGGTGCTTCCGAAGGCGGTCGCTGACGCAGCGGACGGTCTCTTGGTGTTCTGGCGCAACCAGCGTGACGGTGGCGATGGAATCGACGAGATGATGTTGATGGAGGGGCAGCACTTCTCGGCCGGGGGCGCCAAGATGTGGGGCGAGAATGGCCTGCTGGTGCGCACCACGAACCTCGCCGAGACGAACTCACATTCGTTCGGTTTCTACGACGTCCAGGCTGATGGAGCCGGCGGTGCGGTGATCGGCTTCAACGATTGGTCAGGAACGTCGACACCGGATCTGGACGTGTTCGCCCAACGAGTGGCGGCCGACGGAACCCTGCTCTGGGGAGACGCAGGCAGCGGAGTGCTGGTCGCAGGTGACGGGGCGCACATTCAGCACGAGAACACCGTCGCGCTGCCCGATGGCGGGGCGGTGATCACGGGCTATGAAGATGTCAGCAGTACCCAGAGCCGACTCTGGATCTACCGCATCGGACCCGACGGCAGCCATCTTTGGCCCAACGCAGTGCTTCTCCACGAGCCAACGGCCACGGCCCTCGACTACGGGGTCTATGGGGCCTTCGCAGACGGCCTGGTGCAGCTGGTCTGGACCCACCAGACCCAAGTTGCCACCCTCGAGATGGACGTCCAACTGGCCCGCTTTTCGCTCTCAGGCGAGCGCTACGACGGTTTGGCCGGGCTCACTCTCAGCTCGGCGCCCGACGCTCAATTCACCCGCGGGCTGGCGCTCTCGCCTGCGAGCCTTCGTGCGGTCGCCACCTGGGACGACCGCCGCAGCGGCAGCTGGGACGACCTCGACACCTATGGAGCGAGCTACCAGCGTACGGGCCTCTTCAGCGACGGTTTCGAGTCTGGCGACTTCGAGGCATGGCACTCGGCCGAGAACTGAGGCTCGCGGGCAACGGTTCGCTTGTGTCGTGCCTGGACTCCAGTAGTGCATCGGGTCGACAATCACAGGAATGCTCGGCCAATCATCCGGCGATTCCACGACCCAGTCTGCTGGCTTGGAGAGTGGTCCGTGACTTGGTAGATCAGCCGAACTTGGCCACGCAGGTCGATGGTGATGAAGCCTCGGGTTTGGGGCGGTGCCATGCGAGATTGAGGGAGATTGGGTTCGGGAGATTGATGTGCCAGCGAGATGGTATGGCGCTCGGAGTGCGCGGCCCTACGAATGCCGAGAGCGCAAGGTCGAGGCGTCGGCGAATGTCGAATGCCGTCAAAGAACCTCCTATCCGTAGCACCAAGCTCTGCTCTTGGCACGGCTGTGGCTCTGTAGAGAGCCAGACGGACCGGAACGCTCCAAACGCCCCTTGTCTTCACTGAGAGGGAGGCGCGTCCAGACCCTCCCCTTCGACGCCGCCAGTGTCCCCGTCGGGCAGGAAGAGCTCGGCGGTGTCGAAAGCCAGATTCATCAAGGCGCGGGAGCCGGTGCGTGTGTTGGTGACGACGGCGGCCGCCACCGAGTCGTCCGGGAAGAGGACCAGGAAGGCGGATCCACCGGAGGCGACGCCACCGTGATGGGCGATGCGGTAGCTCTCTCGATGTCCGAAATCCTCTACCTTCGCAATCCGCCAGCCGAGCGCGTAGCGCTGCGGATTGTCGCTGCCGTCAGGGAGTTTCTGCGGCTCCAGAAAACGCTCGAGGGTCTCCGGCTGAAGCCCAGTTCCCGTGGGCAGGCGACTCGCCAGTCGAGCCAAGTCTTGCGCCGAAGAGTAGATTCCGCCGCCTGGCCAGCAGCGGGAATTGTCGACTCTCATGGCGCCGCGGTAACGACCGGCGAGCGTCTCGTAGGCGGTGGCTTGTTCGACTACTGGCGCCAACCCCTCGAGGGTGGTGCTGGTGAGATCGAACGGAGTCACGAGCTCGCGCTGGAGGAGCTCGGGGTAGGAGAGGCCAGTGGCCTGCTCGAGGACGGCTCCAAGGAGAGTGAAACCGTGGGTGCTGTATTGGAAGCCCGCGCCAGGCTCGAAGAGGAGCCCGTCGTCCTGGAAGACCGAGAGGCTTTCTTCGACCGAGCCATAACGACGATTGGACCAGGTTTCGTGGGGTGGCCAAGCGAAACGCCATCGGTAGTGACGCACGCCGGCCGTGTGAGACGCCAGCTGGCGAAGGGTGAGCGCGCCCAGGTGTGGCGGCAGGTCCGCGGCGTATCGGGAGATCGGTAGATCGAGGTCGACGGCGCCTCGCTCTTCGAGACGCGCCAGGATGATCGCAGTGAGCGTCTTTGATACGGAGCCGAT
>JANQPS010001205.1 GCA_028285365.1 Thermoanaerobaculia bacterium
ACGGGCCGTAAGGCCCTGCGGTGCTCGCAAGAGGCCTTGAAAACGGTCCGATACATCCCGAAACTCGGGAGGGGACTTTCAAGGCCTCGTTTTGTGTTCGCGTGTTGAGTCACACGCTCCACGGCTACATCATCCCGCACCCACGGGCCGTAAGGCCCTACGGTGCTCGCAAGAGGCCTTGAAAACGGTCCGTTACATCCCGAAACTCGGGAGGGGCCTTTTCAAGGCCTCGTCTTGTGTTCGCGTGGTGAGTCACACGCTCCACGGCTACATCTGCCCCGCACCTACGGGCCGTGGGGCCCTGCGGTGCTCGCAAGAGGCCTTGAAACGGTCCGTTGCATCCCGAAACTCGGGAAGGGACTTTCAAGGCCTCGTTTTGTGTTCGCGTGTTGAGTAACACGCTCCACGGCTACATCATCCCCGCACCTACGGGCCGTGGGGCCCTACGGTGCTCGCAAGAGGCCTTGAAAACGGTCCGATACATCCCGAAACTCGGGAGGGGACTTTCAAGGCCTCGTTTTGTGCTCGCGTGTTGACTAGCACGCTCCACGGCTACATCTGCCCCGCACCTACGGGCCGTAAGGCCCTGCGGTGCTCGCAAGAGGCCTTGAAGACGGTCCGATACATCCCGAAACTCGGGACGGGCCTTTCAAGGCCTCGTCTCGTGTTCGCGTGTTGAGTAACACGCTCCACGGCTACATCTGCGCCACCCCGCACCTACGGGCCGTGAGGCCCTACGGTGCTCGACAGAGGCCTTGAACGGTCCGCTACATCCCGAAACTCGGGAGAGGCCTTTCAAGGCCTCGTCTTGTGTTCGCGTGATGGCTATCACGCTCCGCGGCGACATCGCTCCGCACCTACGGGTCGTGGGGCCCCGCGGTGCTCGGTCGGGCAGTTGCCGGTTCCCGCAACCCGAGCCGCTCCGCGGCTTCCGAGAGCCCCGGATCTGTCAGCTCAGCGACCGGAGACAACCGTTTCGTCGTCGTTGGTCGCGGCGGGCTCGACCAGACTTGAACGATCACCCAGTCCCTGCTTCAGGCAGCGGCGGCAGAATCCGGCCAGCTTCCAGAAGTAGCGAAAGCCGCCGAAGCGGTAGACGTCGTTGTGACCGGCATGAGACACCGGGTACCACTGCTTGGGCTCCGCCGCGCTCTCGAAGAGGCGCTCTCCCAGAGAAATCGGAATGGTCTCGTCCTGGGTTCCGTGAATGAACAGTTTCGGCAGCGTGAGCTTGGGAACCTTATCGATACTCCGAAATTGATTGCGGGCGATCAGGTGGAGCGGGACACCGGGCATCCTGACTCGCGCCATGTCCCTGAGATCGGTGAAGGTCGACTGGACCACGAGGCCAGCGGCCTGGCGCTGCATCGCCAAGTCGATCGCAACCGCACCGCCAAGCGAATGCCCGAGGATCAGGATGCGACCGGGATCTTCCCCGATCTCGTTGACGAGATGGTCGAAGGCGGCCCGAGCATCGCTGAAGACTCCAGCCTCCGTGGGGCGACCATCACTACGACCGTAGCCGCGGTAGTCGTATGCAAACACGTTGAGCCGTGTCCGCCGGAGGAAGCGATAGACGCCAATGCGACTGGTGATGTTCCCGGCGTTGCCATGACAGTAGAGCACCGTCCCCTTGGCTCGCTTGAACGGGATCCACCATCCATGCAGGCTGGTTCCGTCTTCTGATGAGAACCAGGTGTCTTCGGCAGGAACTCCATAACCCTGGGGCTGCCAGATGCCGTTCGGGTACTTCTCGGGCAGGAACGTCTGGGAGTGCTGGAAGCGGGACCGCAAGAGTCCCAGCGCACCGAGTCCACCCGCGATCAGCAGCGAAGGTACTCCCGCCTTGCGCACACGCTTGCGCCAGGTCGGGTCTTTCTCGTCCCCGAGCTCCTGGCCTACGGCGTCCTTGTCGATGACCTCGGTCTCACTCATGACGTTTCTGACGATGTTCCTTCAGAAGAGCATCTGGCCCCAAGCGTTCCAACGCTCCGGCGGCAGTACGGTGTTCCGGATCTGCGCTGATGCCAGGCGAGTTTTTCACGTTCTCGGACCCGCGCAAGTGAGAGCCCCAGGTCGCGATCTCGCGTCGTAAGATCCAACGAAGCCCGGAGCACCTCATGGACATCCCGATTCTCATCGCCATTCTGGCGCTTACGCTGGCAGCCTTCAGCTTCGACTGGCTGCCGATCGACGTCGTCGCGTTCGTCAATCTCGGACTGCTATTGGTCTTCAACCTGATCTCGCCGAACGAGGCGATCTCGGGCTTCAGCAACCCGGCGGTCGTCACCGTGATGATGATGTTCGTGCTCTCGTACGGACTGACGCGAAGCGGTCTGATCAACCTCCTCGGCCAGCGCATCGCACAGATGTCCGGAACGTCCCACTGGCTGGCGAGCCTCTCGCTCCTCTTCATCGCTGGCGTTCTCTCGGCGTTCATCAACAACACTGCCTCGGTAGCGATCTTCATTCCGGTGGCGATGCAGCTCGCTCGCCACTACGACACCAGTCCCTCGAAGATGCTGCTACCGCTGTCCTACGTCAGCATCATCGGGGGTACCTGCACCCTCATCGGGACGTCCACGAATCTGCTGGTCAGTGCGCTGGCAGAGGGATACGGCCTGGAGCCTTTCAGCGTTTTCGAGTTCTTCTCACTCGGCGCGATCCTGTTCGTCGTCGGCTCGATCTACGTCTTTCTGATCCCCATGCGGCACCTGCCCGACCGCGCGGATGCCGAAGACCTGACCCGCAAGTACCGGTTGAGTGAGTACCTGACCGAAGTCCAGGTGCCCGAAAACTCCAAGATCGTTGGACGAACCGTGGTCGAGGAGCAACTGAGCGAGCGCTTTCAGCTGAACGTCCTCGAGGTGATCCGGGGCAGCCAGAGAATCGCCCAAGACCTGCGCAACACGCGACTCGAGCCGGGGGACCTGCTGATCGTACGCGGCGAGATGGAGAACATCCTCTCGTTCAAGTCTCAGTTCGGACTGCTCTTGCTGACCGACGTCAAGCTCCAAGACACCGACCTCTCTGACCAGGAGAACATCCTCGCCGAGATCCAGCTGTCGCCAGTCTCACGGCTGACCGGTCAGACCATCAAAGAAATCGACTTCCGCAGACGGTTCGGTTGCTTCGTACTCGCCCTCAATCGCACGGGCGCAATGATCAGGCGCAAACTCGCGTTCATCCCGCTTCGCCAGTGGGACACCTTGCTGGTGTTCGGACCGCGCTCGCGGATCGAATCGCTCTATACGCTCGAGGACTTCGTGCCGCTCGGTGAGCTCAAGCTGCGGCTACGGCTGGATCGCAAGTGGTGGGTACCGCTGCTGATCGTGCCGCTCGTGGTTCTTGCAGCCGCCACGGGAATGATGACCATCCTCGAGGCCTCGATCCTCGGAGTCATCGCGCTCATCTTGCTTGGCGCACTCACCATCCAGCAGGCCTACGAATCCATCAATTGGACGGTGATCTTTCTGCTCGCTCTCATCCTGCCCCTCGGTATCGCCATGGAGAACACCGGGCTCGCCGGCATGATCGGCCAGAGCATCGCGGATTTTGGCGAGCGACAACCGGCACTCGTCGTGCTTGCCGTGATCTATCTCGCGACCGCGCTGCTCAGCGAGATCGTCTCCAACAACTCGACCGCGGTACTCATGGCTCCGATTGCCATCACGACGGCCCAGAGTCTCGGCCTGGACCCCAAGCCTTTCCTGATGTCCGTGGCTTATGCCGCTTCGGCGAGCTTCCTCACCCCGATGGGTTATCAGACCAACGCCATGGTCTATGGACCCGGCAGCTACAAGTTCAGCGACTACCTGAAGTTCGGCGCGCCGATCAAGCTGATCTTTTTCGTCCTGACGATCGCGCTGATACCCGTGATCTGGCCCCTCGAAGGAGCCTCGTGATCGGCTGGACCTGACCCTGGACCTGACCCGAGTCTCGGACGCCAGCGCACGGACCGACTGTCACACGTCGATCTCGCCCTCGAGAAGCTGTCTGACCAGCGCCGTCATCATTCGCATCGCTGCGCGATTGCCGCCGCCTTCCGGCACGATCAAGTCTGCGTAGCGTTTCGAGGGCTCGATGAACTCGAGGTGCATCGGCCGCACCGTGCGCTTGTACTGATCGAGCACACTCTCGACGGTTCGACCACGTTGTGTCGTGTCGCGCTCGATTCTTCTCATCAGCCGCACATCGGGATCGGTGTCCACGAAGATCTTGAGGTCGAGAAGGTCCCGAACCCTTGGCTCCGCAAACAGCAGGATGCCTTCGATCAGGACCACCGGGCGCGGCTCCACACGGCGGGTCTGCTCGGTGCGCCGATGGGTGGTGAAGTCGTAGATCGGGACCTCGATCGCCTCCCCCCGACGCAAGGCCGCGAGCTGCTCGACCAGCAGCTCTGTGTCGAGGGCATCGGGGTGGTCGAAGTTGTGCTCGCGCAGCTGAGCTTCACTGGACCACTCGACGTGCCGGTAGTAGGAGTCCTGAACCAGCGAAGCGATCCGGTCTCGGCCGATCCGGTCGAGAATCGACTGCGCAACCGTGGTCTTTCCGGATCCGCTGCCACCCGCCACACCAATGGTGGTTGCGGCCGCGGCTCGAGGACCCGGCGAAGAGCTCGTCGCTGACGTCATCGTTGACAACCCGGACAGTAGAAGGTGCTGCGATTGGACTGAACGATTCTACGAATCGTGCCGGCGCAGCGCTCACAGGTCTCACCCTCGCGACCGTAGACTGAGAGTGACACCTGGAAGTAGCCGGGCTCGCCCGACGCTGCAGCGAAGTCATTCAGCGTAGTACCACCCTGCTCGATCGCCTCTTCGAGAACGGCGACGATCTCTTCCGCAAGCAGCTCCCATCTCTCAGCTCCGATGCGGCCCGCGGCGCGCCTCGGATGAATGCCGCTGCGAAACAGCGATTCACAGGCGTAGATGTTGCCGACCCCGACGACGATGCGACCATCCATGACGAACGACTTGATCGGAGCCTTGCGTCCCGCCGCCAGGCTGCGAAGAGTCTCGGCCTCGAGCTGAGGCAACGGCTCCACGCCGAGGTGCGCGAAGTGACGATCCTCCTCGAGCCCCGCCGTTGGGACCATTTGCACCAGTCCGAACCGACGGGGATCGCGGAATCGCATCTCCTGTCGGTCGTCGAGTCCGAAGACCACGTGCTCGTGTGGCTTCGACTCCCGATCCGTTTCCACGAGCTCCAGCCTCCCGGACATCCCCAGGTGAACGACGAGGCTCCAACCCCCTTCGAGATCGACGATCAGGTACTTCGCGCGGCGACGGACCGCCAACACCTCGCGACCCGGAACGTGAGCCTCGAGAAGCTCGACGGGCACGGGCTCGCGCAGCAGCGGAAAACGCACGTCAACGGACTCGAAACGCCGCCCGACCAGGCTAGCTTCCAGACCACGTCGGGTGACTTCGACTTCGGGCAGTTCAGGCAAGGACAGAAGTCCTTTCCATCACGGTGTCGGCGATCAACCGAGTCTTCAAGGACGATCGCTCAGCACGCTGGCCATTTCGCAAACGAGCTCCGCGAGCGCAACGTCCGGATCACCACTCTCGCCCTTGAGACGAGCCTCGGTCTCGAGAACGCGCCACGGCAACCGAGCGGCCCGTGCACGGTCCAAGCGCGAGGCCGCCAAGTAGACTCGATGCAGGCGATAGGGGTGGAGCCCGCCGATCGGATTGTCGTGGCCCTCGGGGAGCGGCGCCTGGAGGCGTGGCGCTACCTGAGACTTGAATCGGTTGTAGTTGCGCTCCGTCCTCGTCTGCCCCGCCAATGCACACAGACCATTCACCGCGGTCAACTGGCGCGCGAAGTCTGCCAACAGCGAGAACATCTGGAGCCGAGCCGCATCAGCGTTCTCCGCAGAGGCCAGGAGTCGCCTGAGCCGAGTGAGAGAGCCTGACACCCTGCCGCCGCCAATCTCGTCGAGGAGCGCAAAGACGTCCTCGTCGCCACGATCCTCGACCGTGTCGACGACCAGAGACCGGTCTATCGTCTTCTCACCACTCAACGTGGCGAGCTTGCGGTACTCGGCAGCCAGCCGAGCGGTCGACTCCGAGTCGATGGAGCCACTCCGGTCCCCGGTCCGCTTGAGGGTGCGCTTGACCAACTCGTCGAGAGCCCGATCCTCGATCTTCGTACCCGTCTCGCGCTCGAGCTCGCGGACGAGAGACGCGACACCCGTGACCTGACCGCTGCGATCGGTCGAAACCTGAGCGAGCTTGATGAAGGTACCTTTCTCCCGAAGCTGTTCGACGACGGGATGATCTTCGACCACCGAGGTCTCGACCAGCACCAGCGCGTGACGTTCTGGTAGACCACTTTGTGCGAGTTGGCCGAGTTGGGCGAGATCACCCTCGGCCCAACCGAGGAGGTTGTGCGCCACGGCGGACTCGAGCATCGGAACGAGTCCTTCACGCAGTTCCTTGACCTGCTTCTTCGTCCGCTTGCGTTGCCGGCCTTTCGGCTTCTTGGCGCCCTCGAAGGCCCAATCGGGCAGCTGGTCGAGATGGCCTGCCGCCGAGCCGGTGATCTCCACACCAAACACTCGCAGGGCCTGCAGGAGCCGACTGGCGGCGGTCCTCTCGTCCGGAGTCAGCTCGTCTCCGGCCTCGAACGGCAGCTGTCGAGCGGCATCGTCGATCAGCGCCGCGGCCGCACCCTTGTCGGCCAACAAGGCTGACTCCACGACGACCACGACCTTGCCCGGCTCGAACAGCGAAAAGGTCTGGAGATCACCCAGCACCTGAGCCAGTCCGGGAGGATGCCGAACCACTGTGGTACCGCAGTCGAATGCCGCGGCCAGTGCCTCCCCGAGCCTCTTGGCGGCCGGCTCGGCGACCACCAGGTCACCGCAAAGCAGGAAGATCTGGGCTTCGGCGGACTCCGCCTTGGCGATCAGCTCATCCAGCTTGCGCGACATCAAACTGGCTCTTGACTACTCGCTCAACTGACCGCGCTCGGCAAGCTCCTGGCACTCGATGCAGTACTTCGCCCAGGGAACGGCCTCTAGCCTGAGGTCTCCGATCGGCTTGCCACACGGCTTGCATAGACCAAAGCTACCTTTTTCGACCCGGGTGAGGGCATCGTCGATCAGCTCGAGGAGCGCCTTCTCGCTGTCGGAGATGGCAAAGTTGAGCTCGCGTGAGTATGCGGAGTTGGCACGATCCACCAGATCGTCCATGCCTTCTTCCGGACCGCGGAGACCAACTTCGACATCATGACGATACTGGTCGAGCAGTTCTTGCCTCTTCTCGACGAGCTTCTCGCTCAGTCTCTTCTTGGTCGCTGCGTTGAGCTTTCCGGCCGCCGGCTCCGGCTCCTTGAGGAGCTTCACGCGCTTGGCCGGGATCACGCGGACGGGTGCAGTCTTGGCCGGCTCTTCGGTCTTCTTGGCCGACTTAGCACCCGCGAGCTTCTTGACCACGCGAGACTTGGCAGCTGCAGACGCCGCAGCTCGTTTGGACTTCCGGCCGGTCTTCGTCGCCTCGGCCTTTGACGCTGCCTTCTTGGTCGTCTTGGCGGCGCCAGTCGAGGTCGTGCGGGCCTTCTTGCTCTGCGAGACCTTCGCTCGGGAGGCCGACTTCTTGGCCGATGGCCTGGTGGCGGTCTTCTTGGAGACCGTCTTCTTGGAGACCGTCTTCTTCGAGACGGCTTTCTTGGAAACGGCTTTCTTGGAAACGGCTTTCTTGGAGACAGCCTTTTTCGAAGCCGTCTTCTTGGTCGTTTTCTTGGTCGACTTCTTGGTCGTCTTGGTTGCGACCTTCTTGCTGGAACGACTCTGGGCTCCGGCCGACCGGGAAGCCGTCACCTTCTTCTTGCTGCTGCTCGACTTCTTGCGAGCTGGCGCCTTCGATGCCGCCGCCTTCTTCGTGGCAGCTGCCTTCTTCGTCGAGCTCTTCTGAGACGTGGTCCTGGCCGTCTTCTTTGCCACCTTCTTCCTCGACGTAGCTTTCTTGGAGGCAGCCTTCGAAGTGGCTTTCTTGGACGAGGCCTTGCTCGACGCGGCCTTCCGGCTCGTTGCCTTCTTCTTGGAGGATGCGCGCTTCTTCGTAGCTGGCAAGTGCCCGTTCTCCTGGACTTCGACCGCGAGCGCAGCTCGGGTCAGGTGCCGTCTGGTCGGTGTTTCGGGATGAGCAACCGCGTCAGCTGTCGCTCAGCGGCCCGCGATGGTACTTGATTCCACTCTTTATCGCGAAGCCTCGATAGATCTGCTCCAGGAGAACCACTCTTGCGAGCTCATGAACCAGAGTCATTCGCCCCAATGAAAGCTTGGTTCTGGAGGAATCGAGGATTTCCTTCCCCAGCCCGACGTCTGATCCGATGACAAATCCGATCCCTCGGGGCCACTCGTCAGTCAGACGCGTCAGGAAACGGGAGAACTCCACCGAGGACATCTGTTTGCCGCCTTCGTCGAGGGCTACGATCCACGATTCCTTGCCCACCGCTGCCAGGAGATCACGAGACTCCAGTTCGCGGCGTCGGTCTTCTCGACCTCGAGGCTTGACGAAAACCTGGCGCGTGGGAATCCACTGAGAGATGCGCCTCTCGTAGTCGGCGCACAGAGACTTCCACGGCTCACGATCGTGGCGGCCCGCCCAGGCAACGATGATCTCCCGCGACACTCGGCCTTCTCCCTTCTCGTCCCGTACCTCCCGAGGGTGCGAGGACGTTCGCAGCTTCCGACAACCGACCAATCGGCCGTCTGAGCGGCTGAGTCTAGTCGCCGCCCAACCCGCCAGACCCCCCAGATCTCGTCTCTGAGTCCACGCGGAGGGTCACCCAGGCTCGTCCGGGATGCTCTCGACCACCTTCGAGTTGGACTCGACCCACAACGACGACAAAGAGCCAGCTAGACTGGCTCGGTCATGGCTGAGACGGCGGAAGAGGAACGGCGGCGAAGACGCCGAAAGAGGCTGACGCGTGGGCTCGTCCTCGGAGGCCTGGCCTTCGGCGTGCCGGCCATCGCCAACGCACTGATCTCTCGGCGGGCACGGCGCCTTCCCATTCCTCGATGGGGCGACCAGATCGAACAGTTCGAGTGGCGAGGCCACCGGCTGAAGTTTCAGGTGCTCGGCGAGGGAAGCCGAGTGGCCGTGCTGCTGCACTCTCTAGGACCTGGACACTCGGGTATCGAGTGGCGAGCGGTCGCTGAATCCCTAGCTGCGTCGGGCGCTCGTGTCCTGGTGCCGGACCTCCTCGGATGGGGTGACTCGGACATGCCCGAGCTCGACTACGACACGGGCCTCTACAGGTCTCTTCTCAACGAGTTTCTGGCCGACCAACTCGACAACGACGCACCCGGGGCAAGCGTGGTCGCAGCCGGCGCGAGTGCACCGTTTGCTCTAGCCCTTGCCCTCGATCACCCTGAACGGGTCGACAAGGTCGCACTGGTCACCCCTCAGGGGATCCCTCTGCGAGGACGCAAGCCCACCAGCCGCGACACGATCGTTCAACGACTGATCCGTATCCCGGTGCTGGGACGCTCGGCTCTCAACTACTCCACGAGCCGCTCGGCTTTGTTCTCGCATTTGAGCCGTGAGCTGATCGACCCGACGCTTCTGTCGGAGGAGCAGCTCGACGAGTACTACCGCATCAGTCACCTCCCGGGCGCCAGACATGCGCTGGGCGCCTTTCTATCGGGACAGCTCGACAGCGACCTCGAGGCACGGCTCGTCGACGTCAAGCAGCCGACTCTCCTGGTCTGGGGGCGTGAATCCGTCGCGCCACCCGTCGAATCCGCTGATCTCTGGCTCCGGTTGATCGAATCCAGCGAGCTGGTCGTCATCAGCGACAGCGCGGGACTTCCCCACCTCGAGCAACCCGACGAGACCGCCGAGAGTCTCACACGCTTCATCGAATAGCCGCGCTCTTGCGCTCTACATCAAGTAGCAAACCTCTGAACCGAGGGTCCTAGAGGGGCCCGATCTGGAGTCTTCGACCATGGCTGGAATCTTCAAGGCCTACGACGTTCGCGGGATCGTTGGTGATCTCCTCAATCCCGATATCGCCTATCGCATTGGACGCGCTTTTCCCAAGCTCCTCGAGAACAGCCCTGCCTCGAGACCTCGAGAGGTCGTGGTCTCGAGAGACATGCGTGAGAGTGGGATCGGGCTCAGCGAGGCCCTCGTCCGAGGCCTCAGGGAGTCGGGCGTCGACGTCCTGGACATCGGCCTGGCGACCACTCCCATGAACTACTTCGCCGTGGGACACCTCGACGTTGCTGGTGGTGTTCAGTGCACGGCCAGCCACAACCCGGCCGAGTACAACGGATTCAAGTTCTCGATCTGGGGAGCCCGACCGGTGTCTGGAGACGAAGGTATCCCGCGCATCGAGAGGCTCGCCGAGGGCGAACAGGAACCGCCCGTCGAACAAGTGGGCTCGCTCAGCGAGCTCGAGATCATGGGCGACTACACCAACTTCGTACTCGCCAAACTGGGAGCCTCCTCGGGCCGCAAGCTCAAGGTCGTGGTCGACGCCGCCAACGGCATGGGCACACTGTATGAACCACTCCTGGAGCGCTGCGGTATCGAGCTGACCCCCCTTTACTTCGAGCTGGACGGCAACTTCCCGAACCACGAAGCCAATCCCCTCAAGCTGGACAACCTGGCCGATCTCCGCAGGACGGTCCTCGAACAGGGAGCGGATCTCGGCATCTCCTTCGATGGCGACGCCGACCGCGCGGCTTTCGTCGACGAGAAGGGCGAGCCGCTGGGAAGTGATCACGCCACCGCCTTGATCGCGGGCCGACTGTTGCGCGACGCGCCCGGAAAGGCGGTCGTCTACGACGTTCGATCCTCCAGAACCGTGCCCGAGTACATCGAGCAGCACGGTGGCATTCCGATCCGCGAGCGCGTTGGTCACTCGTTCATCAAAGCGACCCTGCGAGGACGCGATGGCGCCTTCGGGGGCGAGCTCGCCGGGCACTACTACTTCCCCGGTGCCTTTTTTGCCGACAGCTCGATGCTGGCTGTCGTCGAGATCCTCAACATCCTCAACGAGGAGCAGCGTCCGCTCTCGGAGATCGCAGCGCCGCTCAGACGACTCTCCAAGAGCCCCGAGATCAACTTCGAGATCGAAGACAAGCAAGCCGCCATGGACTTGCTCAAAGACCACTACAGTGCCGGCCGGCTCGACGAAATCGACGGTATCCGGATCGACTTCGACGACTGGTGGTTCAACGTCAGGCCGTCGAACACCGAGCCACTGCTCAGACTCGTTCTCGAGGCCGAAAACGACGACCTCCTCGCGGAGAAGCAGGGCGAGCTGATCGGTTTGCTGGGTGAGCCCGAGTAGGGCGGCAGCCTTACCGGCTCAGAGCCACCTCAGACTCGGTCTCACGCGCCCGGACGTCAGTTTCGGTTGCCACCGAGCAATCCCGCCCGGAGCAGGAGGTAGAGCAGGGTCATGATCGCGGACGCAGCAGCGGCCACGTAGGTGAGAGCCGCAGCATCGAGCACCTTGCTCATTCCAGCCTGCTCCTGCTGCATCACGAGGCCCTGCTCGAGGGCCAACTTCTTGGCGCGCGCCGTCGCGTCGAACTCCACGGGCAGCGTGATCAGCTGGAAGAGCACGAACAGTCCGAAGAGTGCGACGCCGACCAAAGACACCCACGTCGAGAAGAAAGCACCGAGGATGGCGATCCACAAGCCCGCCTGACTACCGATTCCGGCTACGGGTACGAGGGCCGAGCGCATCTTGAGCGGCGCATAGCCGCGCGCGTGCTGGATCGCGTGGCCAGCCTCGTGACACGCGACGCCAATCGCCGCGAGCGAGCTCGAGCCGTACACAGGCTCCGAGAGAGCGAGCTTCTTGCTCATCGGGTTGTAGTGATCCGAGAGCATTCCCCGGGTCGCAACGATCTCGACATCGGTGATCCCTGCATACGCAAGGAGTCGGTGAGCCGCCTGAGCTCCGGTCATCCCGCTGGCCGCACCAACGCGTGAGTACTTGTTGAACGCCGACTTCGTCCTGTAACTCGCCCACAAGGACAGCAGGACGCCCGGGGCCGCAAAAAGCAGATACAGAGGGTCAAAGATCATTTTGGTCTCCGATGGGAAAGCACGATGACTTCTCGACGTCGACACACGATTGCGTGTGCTTCTGAATTCGCAGGACAGGAAGTCTCTGGATGAGACGGCCCTGGTCGCGTGCCTGAGGAGATGTGGCTAAAAGGATGCGCCTAGGGAGATGTGCCCAGGGAGATGTGTCTAGGGAGATGTGTCTAGGGAGAGTGGCCGCGACGT